>NZ_JBQENT010000013.1:0-116750 GCF_052044855.1 Metabacillus sp. 22489 | reverse complement strand
ATAAAGTGGTCGGGAAACCAACTTTATCCTACCATGTGAAGTGAGGTTTTTTAATACCTAATACCACGCTTGAAGCTCTTTAGAACCCCCAGCATAGCAGGGGGTTTTCGAAACCACAAAAATTGGCGCAATCCTTCTTAAAGGATAGCGCCAAAATAAAGGATCAAAAGATTGTCATGAGGTTTATTTTCGAAGGAGGGAATAAACATATGTGTCATATGCTTTGCCATTTTGGTACATATAATCTCTTAATACTCCCTCTTTTTGAAACCCTACTTTTTCTAATAAATTATTCGATGCTTTGTTTTCAATAAATACTACAGCACCTATCCTAGTTAAATCTAGCTTTTCAAAACCATATGATATTACCTTTAAAACTGCCTCAAGAGTATAGCCATTTCTCCAATAATCTGGATGTAATTCATAACCAATTTCTGCACGTTTATGCTTAGGTAACCAAGCATTAAAGCCGATAGTGCCAATTATGCCCTTGGTTCCTTTTCTTTCCATTCCCCAGCGTATGCCTCTTTTTTCACTATAGCTTTTTGAAAAAAAGTCGACAATTTTTTCTGCCTGTTCGATCTTTTCTAAAGTTTCTTGTCCATAATAACGTGTTACATCTTCATTCGAAAAACAAGCAAAAATACCTTCTGCATCTTCTTTAGTCATTTCTCGCAAAATTAGTCTATCAGTTTCTAATGTAGGAAACATTTCATCTCTCCCTTTATTTAGATTTCACTTTGAGACAATCTAACTTAATACTAATGATTGCAAATTACCATACAATATACAATCATTTTTAAAAATGGCTCAGGAAGCCAGTCTTACAGCATCAACAAAAGAAAAAAATCCTGTTTGCCACAGGATTTTGAACTTACCTTTATACAAATTCGCAAACATACAACTATTCTATACTTGAAAATTTGGCTAAATCCTCCCTGTTGCCAATCATCACTAATAAATCCCCTTTATGAATCGTATGTTCAGGAGAAGGAGAAACGATGATATCTCCGTTACTTACTATTGCGATGACACTGACATTATATTTAGCTCGAATATCAAGCTCGCGCAAGTTTTTTTCAGCCATTTTTTCAGGAATTAATATTTCCTCTATGTTGTATTCTTTTGATAATTCTATGTAATTAAGCATATTAGGTGATAAAAGCTGATTTGCAACACGTTCTCCCATATCCCGTTCAGGATAAACAATCCAATCTGCCCCGATATGCTCTAAAACTTGACCATGTCGCTTTCCTAACGCTTTAGCAATAACCTTTTTCACTTCTAAGTTTTTTAATAGCATAACCGTTAAAATACTGGACTGCATATCATCGCCTATCGCAACTATTACACAATCAAAATTTCGAATTCCTAGAGCAGTAAGTGCTTTTTCTTCAGTGCTATCAGCGATAACTGCGTGGGTAACAAATGATTCTGCAGCATCTACACGCTCCTCATTTATATCAATTCCAAGCACCTCTTGACCAGCATCATGTAATCTTCGAGCAATACTTGTTCCAAATCTACCTAAACCAATAACCGCATATTGTTTTGTAGCCATTTATGCCACTCCTATACTTATAGTTTATCCAAATCCTCTTAAAGTTGAAGCCTATGTTACCCGATCATAATCTTTCCTTTAGGATGGTGGAAAGCCTCTTTCGTCCGTCTTCTCGTAATCGCAAAGCCAAGAGTTAATGGACCAAATCGACCTACAAACATTGTAAAAATAATAATGACCCGTCCGAAGCTGGAAAGTTCTGGCGTTAATCCCATTGACAAGCCTACAGTTCCAAAAGCAGAGGTCGCTTCAAATAAATACATAATGAAATGATGACCCTTATCTGTAATACTTAATAAAATTGTCACGAGCAAAATAATCATTAAGCCACTTAATGCCACAGTTATAGCCTTTAATATTGTTTGCATTTCAATTCTTCGTTTAAATAAAACAATATCTTCCTTCCCTTTAAGTTGGGACCAAAAGGTTGCCATTAAAACAGCAAAGGTAGTGATTTTTATCCCACCAGCTGTTGAACCTGAACCAGCACCGATATACATGAGGATAATTGTTAAAAATAAACTTGCGTGTGTTAAATCTGCAATCGGCAATGTGTTTGCACCAGCTGTCCTTGGAGTAACTGCATGAAACAAAGCACCATACCCTTTTCCTGAACTATCTAGAGTGCCTAATGTGTTAGGGTTATTGTATTCAAAAAGGAAAATTAAAATTGAAGCACCTGCAGTTAAAATGAAAGTTGTAATTAAAACGATTTTTGTGTTTACCGATAATCTGCGCGTCATTCGGTATTCATATAGTTCATTAAAAACAATGAATCCTAAGCCACCTAAAGTAATAAGCGAACATATCGTTAAGACAACAAAGGGATCGTCAACATAGTCTGTCAAGCTTCGGAACTCCCCCATTAAATCAAAACCAGCGTTATTAAAATTCGATATGGCATGAAAAAAGCCGTAATAAATCGCTGTTCCTATTGGCATGTCAAAGGAAAAACGAATCGAAAGGATGGTAGCGCCAATTGTCTCAATGATTATAGTGAACAACAAAATTCGCTTTACCAATTTGACAATCCCTGAAATTGAGATGTTATTATATGCTTCCTTCAAAACTAATCTTTCTTTTAAAGAGATTTTCTTGCCTAATAATATAAATAAAAACGTTCCAAACGTCATAAAACCTAATCCACCAACCTGAATGAGCGTTAATACGACCAGCTCACCAAATGTAGAAAACGTATCGGCCGTATCTACAACAACAAGACCTGTTACACAAGTAGCGGAAGTAGCCGTAAATAATGCATCTAAGAAAGATAGACCTTTTCCGTTTTCTGTAGCAATCGGTAATGTTAATAAAAACGTTCCGATCAAAATGATAATCGCAAAGCCTAATACTAAAATTTTTGGCGGATTTAAATAATCATTTATTTTTTTCATAGTAATCTCCTTGAATTACCTTAAAGTTAGAAACTCTTCTAATTTTTCCATTGCTTTTAATCATTTATTACATGCTTTGAAAAAATAAATCTTTCTGTATTTGCTTATGTTGCTTATAACAGCCGAGTTGTATTCCACCTGCTTAAACGATTGTTAATTTACGAAAATAGCCATAAATAAAGACCAATGATTACTTTCCTCCATGTTAAAATGAACAATATCAAAATAGATTCCAGCAGAAACTATTCAAAAATTCTGATGAAATTTAAAGAAATTGTCATTTCCAAACATCTTTAATGGAGAAAATGTATTCATTGGTCTATAAAACACCCAGCATTTAAGGCTGCTTTGTGTTCTATCTTCCAAGAGGTACTTTCACATTTAAAGCACAAAAAAAGACCTTTTTTGATCAGGCTGCTCTTTTGCTCCATCATAAAACAAAAAAGCCCCCTGTATTAGGTGGTCCTTTGACCTCCTTCGCTTTAGTCGACGAAGTTAGCTGACGGGTAGAATGGCGAAAGAGTTTCTCATCCCTTCTGCAAAAGCAGAATTAACCCCAAATAATTGGTTCCTCCGTTCTCATATTATGAGATTTGACCATTAATATTTGATTTACGGAGATAATTCTACGCTTATCATCATTGCACTGTAAACCCCTTGGAAGTTCAATATTTCGTTAAAAATGACGATATTCAGCCATTTTTACTATTAAAACTCATGATAATACTGTTTTTCGTAATATTTCTCCTTGTTTTTATGGATTTTAAGGTTTTGTAAAAAAATTAAAATATGGATTGACAAAAACTTTATTCGGACATTAGAATTACTCCATGAATCCCAGATATGCTATGGAGGTTTTATGAATTATTCCAAAAAGAAATTAGAGGCAAAAATAAGTGAAGAATTAATTAAGCTTCAGCGTGAATTAATCGGAAAAGGCCCACAGGAGGCAAAAACATATATCGTTTATGACATGATGATTACACGCTACAAAGGAGTTTTGACTGTGGAAGAAAAACATTTAGTCAATAGCGATCCTGGGAAAAAACTTGTTAAGGAAATGAGAGAATTACTGCGAGAAAAATATTGTCAGGAGTATGAAAAAATAATCGAACAATATACTGGATGTAAGGTACTTTCATCACATAGTGATATAAGCACAAGTACAGGTGAAAGAATAGAAGTGTTTATTTTAGATAGGAACTTAGAAAAATGGATTGAAATGAATAATTGAATCTTATTTTTGTATGGCTTTTTAAATTTTAGCTATGTTAAAGCTAAAATGTAGAATTCTATGTAGTTTGTTTATTGGAGCGCATACGGTAAGAAGTGTGGCAAGGGATCCTACACAAGACCGAATGGCGAGAAGCCCCCAGAACAGCACTCAGAAAGCGAAAATAAGCAACTTAAATTAACAAAACTACTTGTTATTGATTATTTCAAACTTTAATACTTTAGAAAAGGTGGAAAGCATGGGGAAAACCACTTATCGTTATTTAATTAATGCAGAAGGTAAGGGCGGAGAGACTTACTTAACTCATTGTCAAGATAAAGAGGAACTGCAAAAATGGTTAGAAGTCCACGAGCGTGATTTAATAATGGAGAAGCTACATGTGATTGATAAAAAGAAGCATCCTTTACTAAAGCTATTTTCATTTAAAAAATATTAATACTAAATCTTATCAAAATGTCTTGCTTCAAAAAGGAGCAAGGCATTTTTGTTTAAAAGATGCCTCATTTACCTGGTAAAGGGTCCTTGTTATTGAAAAAAACGAATCACTTGAATATCCATCAAGTAAAGGATATTATAGATAGAAGATATCTATAATAGAGAGGTTACGATTTAGGATGAAGTTTTCAAAAGCAACGAACTATGCGCTGCATACTATGCTCCATTTAGCGATTGAACCCCCAGAGAAGCATGTAGGTGTACACCAGCTCGCTGACCATCAACAGGTATCAACAACATATTTGTCTAAAATTTTGACAAAGCTTGTAAAGGCAGGGATGGTTGAGTCTGTTTCCGGTGCGAATGGTGGCTATAAGCTTAAACCAAATTGGGAGAGTATTTCTTTGTTGGACATTATTCAGGCAATTGAAGGTCCTACATCTTTATTTGACTATTGCATTGATCATAATCCAGATTGCTTAATTCAAAAGGCGATTATTTCTGCGGAAGAAAAGATGTTAGATGAGCTAAGAAGTCAAAAAATCGTTGATCTAGCAAAGCAAATGAACGTGGCTAAATAGGCCACCTTCTTTATCGCTTTATTATAGATATTAAAGAGTTGTAAAGTCTTCGATTAACTACTAAAAGAAAAGGATGGTAAAATATGAATACATTTGATTGTGTCATTATTGGAGCAGGACCAGCTGGCTTGAGTGCAAGTTTAACATTAGGTAGAGCTAGAAGAAATATTGCACTGTTTGATGATGGAACAAACCGAAATCGGGTCACCCAAGAGTCACATGGATATTTAACAAGAGATGGAATTAAACCGCAACAATTTAAGGAAATTGGCCTAAACGAAGTAAAAAAATATCCATCTGTTTCATATTTTTCAACTACAGTAACAAAGATTAATCATGATCAAAAAACAGCATTATTTATCATCAAAACAAAGGGTAACCAATTATTTACAGCTGAAAAAATTATACTTGCAACAGGTATTCAAGAGACATTTCCTATTCCTTCTATAAGGGAATACTATGGGAAAAGCTTATTTAATTGTCCTTATTGTGATGGTTGGGAGATGAGGGATAAGCCGTTAATTATTATTGCTGAAAAAGAAGCTTTTGCCATGCATATGGTTAAGTTACTTTATGGCTGGTCCAGAGATTTAGTTGTTGCAACGAATGGAACGAAACTATCTGATGAAGCTCTCGAACAATTGAACAAGCGAAAAATTTCGATTAAAACTGAGCCAATAAAAAACTTAATTGGTGATAACGGCTATCTCGAACAAGTCGAATTTGAATCAGGTGAAATCATTCAACGCTCAGGGGGATTTGTTGTCCCAACATTCCATCGGCCAAACCAATTTGCTGAACAACTTGGTTGTAAAGTTTTAGAAGATGGAGTTGTTGTAACAGACAGTGCAGGTCGTACGACGATTAAGAACATTTATATCGTCGGTGAAACCGAAAAAGCGAGCTCTTCTTCGCTTATTGTTGCAGCTGCAGATGGCCAAAAAGTGGCGACATCTGTCAATATGGACTTAGCGATTGAGCGTTTTTAAGTTTTATTATAGCAAAACGATATAAATAATGATATTAGAATACTTGCGATGCTTCGATAAATGAAGGATCGCTTTTTCAATCGGGTAAAAATATGTTACATACATTTTCAGGAAATAGACAGAATATAGGTAGAAAAAGTAAAAAAATTTTTGAGAATATGTAAAGTGATGGAGGATTATGACAATTGGATAAACCGTTGAACGAAACACCTCACCAAGTGAGATTAACTGCGTCAGAAATTGCAAATATATGGTCTCAATTTCAAAATGATACGATGGCAATTTGTATATATAATTATTTGATAAATACTACCGAGGATGCAGCAATTCGTGAGGTTTTAGAATTTGCTTTATCACTTGCTAAAAAGCATATTGGAACAATAAAAGAGTATTTTATCGCAGAAAAGTTTCCGATTCCTCATGGTTTTACAGAGGATGATGTGGATATAAATGCTCCTAAGCTATATTCAGATGAGTTTTGTTTAACTTATACGTATATCATGTGTGTTTATGGGTTAGCGGGTTATGCTGCTGCTTTATCAACGAATATTCGCCGTGATATTAGGGAGTACTTTGTGAAGTGTCAGGATGAGACAATGGAGCTTTTTAATCGGTCTCTCGATTTAATGTTATCGAAAGGAATCGTTTCTAGACCACCCTATATTAACCCACCAGAGAATTATGAATTTGTTCAATCGAAACATTACATGAAAGGAATCCTTGGGGGGGAAAGACCTTTAAATAGTATTGAAATTAGTAATGTACACTGGGATTTAAAAAAATTACAGGTGGAAAAAGCACTTTGTATTAGCTTTGCTCAAGTTGCCAAAAATGAAGAGGTGAAAAAGTTTTTCTGGCGTGGAGTCGAGTTAGAGGGAAAACAAATTGAAATTTTAGGCTCTGTTTTGTCATTAAGTCATCTTCCATCACCAAAATCAGAGGAGTCAGAAATAACAAGTTCAACGATTGCACCTTTTTCGGATCGCTTAATGATGTTTCATAAAATGATTATTTCTTCTGCCACTATGGGGTTATTTGGCTCAGCGGTAGCGACTTCTCAACGTTTGGATTTGGGTATGCACTACTCAAGATTTTCGATGGAGCTTGCAGATTACATGGTGGATGGATTTAAAATTATGATTAAACATAAATGGGCTGAGCAAGTACCTTTATCAGATGATCGGAAACATTTAGCGGGACAGTAATGCATTAAAGTAAATGTAAATAAGACGTTGAATTCCGAGTAAGATCCACGTTCATCATATGTCTCTCTTTATCAACGCTATTCTTAATCAAAAGAATGTCTTTTTTGGTTTAATTATTTAATAAGAAAAGTTGATATGAAAACTAAGTGACTTAACTAATACCTGGGAGAAATGACATAAAAGATCCAATAGAAGTGCTTGCGAGATGAAAAAAAGGTTAACAATTGTTGTTTTATTTGTTGCTCTTATATTGTCTACCTGTGAAGGAGAAAAGAAGGAAATGCATTAAAAGATAATGAAACTAATAGTGTGAAGGAATTTGTCCACGATTATCGTATTCGTAAGACAAATAGTAAGTCAGCTACTATCACATCAAAGCAGCCCATTGTAACAAACAATGATGGAAGTGGGGCAAGTTTATAAGCTATACAATGATGAATTCTCTCTATAGATACTCCTTATTTTGAAAAACCATTATTATGCATGTCTATTTCGGTTCATGCTCCATTCATCTTGCGCGAATATCTTTACTAATAAACATAATAATTTTTCCTTATGAGTCGTACATACTTAACTTTAATGATCTGTATTAAACATTTTTATTCACTAATCCATCATCCTCACGTTTGACTATACCTTCGATTGAGCCGAATAAGTAAAAGAATAAATACATTAGTAGGTAGTAAACAAATTCAGAGTTTGGTGAATTGAATTCAACTATATCGATAAAGGGATCACTATAGTGCATAATGAGAAAAAAAGGAATAAATTGTATCGCTTCAGATAATAGCTGTCCTACTTTGCTATTCTTTCTTTTATACTTTAAAATTGCTTCCACTAGTATACTGACTGGAATAAGTAGTAAAAACCCTATTAAAATTTTCAAACACATAAATATAGGACCATATGAATTGTTAAAACTAACTTCTATAAATAATCCTATAATCGATTGAAAACCTAGCATTACACCAAATATAATCAAGAAAATACCACACATTACTAATAACATTAATATCAATTCTTTTTTCTTCATAAACTTAAAAATCACCTCGTATCGATATAGATGTATTATTTATAAAATTATACGATTTTCTTTCCAAAGGGTTTCAATTATTAACGATAAAAAAACTTTCATCCTTTTTGATTTTTTAGTAGCATAAATAAAATCCTATTAGTGATTCATATTAATAAAGTGGAGAATTGTTTGAAACCTTTATAAGGAAAACTCGTAAAAAGTGATATGGAATTTTATGTTTTTAAAAATTCAATTTTCTAATATAAGAAAATTTAGTAAATACCAAGCCTTGAGGGAAGAGACAATCGATTAAATTATGGTAAACTAGAGTTATTGCATTATCAGTTAAAGCGAACTTTTTAATGAAAAATATTATAATTTTCCTAAAAAGGAGAGGATAAGTAGCTAAATACTTAAAAATAATTAAAATTTACATAGATAGAAATTTTGTTGAAATGAGGAAATGAATATGATTGAAAACAGAAGGCGTAAATCAAAAAAATCACTAATGGTTATGCGAGCTATAATAGTGATTATTGGAGGATTCATCACAGCATATGGGCTAGAAGCTGTGTTAATTCCAAATAATGTATCAGACGGTGGGGTAACTGGTTTGAGCATCGTTAGTTCACAATTAATTGGGATCCCATTAGGTGTTTTAATTGGAGTGCTAAATCTCCCATTTGTCTTTTTAGGTTATAAACAAATAGGGAAAAGCTTTGCAATCTTTTCTGTGATCGGTATTGCTTCTTTAGCGATAGGTACTAGCATGATGCACCATGTGCCTACTATCATTCAAGGTGATACTTTGTTAGTTACCGTTGTTGGAGGTATTATTATCGGGTTCGGAATGGGTCTTGCCTTAAGAAATGGTGGAGCATTGGATGGGATTGATATGCTAGCAGTTTTATTATCAAGAAAATTACCGTTTGGAACAAGTGACCTTATCCTATTCTTAAATTTATTTGTCTTTATTATTGTCTCTACTGTATTTGGTCTTCAAGGAGCAATCCTTTCAGCAATAGCATACTTTATCGCTTCTAAAGTTATCCACATCGTAGAAGAAGGTTTAAGCGGTTCTAAAACCTTTAAAATTATTACAACCCAACCAGAAGAAATGGTCGAAACTATTCGTGATCGTTTAGGCCGTAGTGCAACATATAAGCTAGCTCAAGGTGGATATTCACACGAACAATTCAAAGAAATCACCTGTGTTATTAACCGTCTAGAAGAGAGTAAAATGAAGGAAATTATACGTGAAATTGATGAAACTGCCTTTGTAACTGTATATGATGTAGCAGAGGTTAAAGGTGGTAACTTCAGAAAACGTGATATTCATTAAAGGCATATAGGGAATCTAATACAAATTGACTTTGCTTCATAATGGAGCAAAGTTTTTTAATGAACAAAATAATTTGATTTTACTATCTTTTGAAATCTAGAAACTAAAAAACGCACAATGTTTTTAAGCATTGAGCGAGATGATAAAAGAAAAATAATAATCTACATAACAGCATACATAGTTATGATAACTTTACCTTGTGCGTGACCCTTCAAAATATTTGAAGGCTTCGGGTACCTCACTTAATTTATAGCTTCTATCAATAATAGGCTTTACTTTACCAGCATCAAGTTGCTTTCATTAAACACGCCTCCTAATTTAGTCTTTTTCACCAATAAAGACTCTCATAGAAAATTGGATATATCTAGTGTATCTGATCGTAATACGAATGAGTTGAAGGATAGTTTCGTTTGAGTTTTTAATTTTCAAAATACTTTACCGGGAATTAAAATAGACTATAGAATTTCATATAGAAACCACCTTGGTTGTATATTGGTAAATGAGGATTATTGTATAAACATATGCTAAGCTTAAAACTGAAGGGAGCTTCAATAAAGCTTTTAATCAAAATGTGTGGACGTAAGGAACTGCATTTATGAATAATGGCACATGAAATTTCCTAAGTTTGTTTATCGAAAAATTATAAAAGGGTGTTTATATTGAATATTTTATGGGATTTTGACGGAACATTATTTGATACGTATCCAGGTTATTCTAAGGTTTTTTCTAAAGTGTTAGGAGGTAAAGTTTCAGAAGAGGAAATCTATAAACGATTAAAAATCTCTCTCTCTCATGCTACTGAATATTACAATCTTACTGACAGTCAAGTAAGAGAAATGGAAACATTAAAGAACGATTTAAATCCAGGTGATTTTAAGCCATTTGACAAGGTGGAAGAAATTTTAAAATATGCAGATAAGAATGTCATAATGACACATAAGGATAGAGATGGCGTTTTAGCTATTTTGAAGCACCATGGATGGGACAAGTATTTTATTGATATGGTTGCAATTGATGACGGTTTTCCGCGAAAACCTAACTCTCAAGCATATAGCCATTTGCACAATAAATACCATATTGATTTAGTTATCGGTGATAGGGAAATCGATATTTTACCAGGTAAGGAATTAGGGATTACAACTTGTATTTTTGGAACGAAAAGTGACATTGCCGACTATTGTTTATCTGATTATGCACAATTTTTTGAGATAATTGATAGAAATGATTTTAATAAATAGTTTATAGTAGTCTCTAACTCTACTAGGCTTATACAAATCAAAAAGAAGGCTACTGTTTTGCAGTATTTTCAAATCTAATGATAAAATATTCAAAAGGGATTTATTGGGAGGGAACGAATTGAAACCAAGAATATCTGTCATCACTTTAGGAGTGGATGATATGGAGAGGTCGTTAACGTTTTATCAAAAAGGACTTGGATTACCAACAGAAGGGATTGTTGGCAAGGAATTTGAACACGGTGCTGTCGCTTTTTTTGATTTACAGCCAGCATTAAAACTTGCGATATGGAGTCGTACTGATCTTGCTCATGACACTAAATTAAATATGACAGCGCCAAGTCCAACCGAATTTACGCTTGGGCATAATGTTGCAAGTAAAGAAGAGGTTGATTTGGTTATGGACCAAGCGAAGAAGGCCGGTGCAATTATTACCGTCGAGCCACATGATACGTTTTGGGGTGGGTATTCAGGATATTTCCAAGATCCTGACGGTCATTTATGGGAAGTAGTTTGGAACCCAGATTGGGAGTTTATCGAATAGTTTTGTAGGAGTGAGAAAGATGGGTACGATTTCTTTAAGATTTGTAGAGAAAGATGATGCTTCATTTGTTCAAAAGTATGCCTCTAGCTATGATGTTGCAAAAACATGCTTACTACCACACCCATATCCGAAAAACGGAGGAGAACATTGGGTTCATTTTGCTTTGGAAAATATAAACAATGAAAAGGCATTTTCCTTTGCTATCCTATATGAAGGAAGCTTTGCTGGAGTTATTTCATTAACAAATGTAGATAAAGATTTAGGGATGAGCAATTTAGGATATTGGATAGGAACTCCTTATTGGAACAATGGGATTTGTACACATGCGGTTTCAAAGGCTGTTGAGTTTGCATTTAAAGAATTAGGATTAAGCCAAATTAATGCCGAGTGTTTAGAAAAGAATCAAGCCTCGATAAAGGTTCTTCTTAATAATGGATTTATGAAGGTAAAAGAATTTATTTTAGAGGATGGTAAATTTATTGGGGAGAAATGTGTTTTATATCGTCTTTCTCAATAGGCTTATAGGGGGAATATTCTAAATAGTATTAATAATGAATTATTAACTTCAGAGGTTAGTGGATTAAAAAATTGAGCAATAGATGTAGGAGGAGCTCGTATGGAAATAAAAATAGATGATTTAACCGGACCTGAGGTTGCCCAATTAATAATGGAGCATCTTCAAGGGATGAAATTGAATTCTCCCCCAGAAAGCATACATGCGTTAAACCTTGAGCAATTGCGTCAACCAAATATAACTTTTTGGAGTGCTTGGAATGGAAAAGATTTACTTGGTTGTGGAGCACTAAAGGAGCTTGATGCTAAGCATGGTGAGATTAAATCTATGCGAACATCTTCGGCACATTTAAGGACAGGTGTTGCCAAAAGGTTACTTCAGCATATCATTGATGTAGCTAAGGAGAGGGGCTATGCTAGGCTTAGCTTGGAAACAGGGTCAATGGATGCCTTCGCACCTGCAAGAAAACTCTATACAAGCTTTGGGTTCGACTATTGTGAGCCGTTTTCAGATTATATTGAGGACCCGAATAGTGTCTTTATGACAAAGGAATTGTAGAGTTTACTAGGAAACATAGAGTAAAAAGGAGTTTTACATATGCTGCAACAAGATATTGTCACGATAGAACAAATCATGAACGCATTATTACACTCTTGGTCTATAGAATCTAGCTCAAAATGGACAATTGATAATCCTGCAAAGGGCCAATGTGGAGTAACAGCTTTAGTCGTTCATGATTTATTGCAAGGTGAAATTAGAAAAACGGAGACAGCTGGAGGATGGCATTTTTACAATATAATTGACGGAAAACGATATGATTTAACGGCCTCACAATTTTCAGAGGAAATTGTTTATAAAGATATTCCTTCAAATTGGGAAGAGGCATTCGCGGATACAAATGAACGGCAATATAACTATTTAAAACAAAGTGTGCTATATGTTTTAAATCAAAGGTAATTGGAAGGATGAGAAGGAACTAATAAGCGCTTGCTCCTACAGGCAAGCGCATAGTTGTACTTTTAAAAATTGTTATGATAAGAAGCTCTATTTTGCACGCAATAGTCTACCAATTTTTAATATCCCGATAAATAAAAGGAGAAATGGGATAATGAATAAAGCATGTCCAATCCCTGGGACAAATAATTTAAAAGTTGGCCATGGCACTACTTTCGGAACATAGTACAAAATCATTCCTGGTATGAAAAAATTCACTGCTATTATAGCTATTCTATTTCCTATAGGGAATTTACTTCGAATATCGTTTCTCGGTTTAAAAGTTCTGTACAATGAAAAGCTAATTAAACTAAAGGTAAGGATTAAAAGCGAATTGATTATAATATAGATTTTATACGGATTTTGATTAGATGTTTGTAGTTCATCATGATGAATGATATTGATTATCCCAGTCATGATATTATCATAGGAATCAATATTGAGATAATCGAGTGAATTGATAAGTAAACTAATTCCATATTCCCCATCTAGTACTACTTTTGTATACGTATTTTCTGTAGAACCATCATGAGAGATAACGTTTTGATTAATGGTCCATCCCATCGCATAATACGAGTCCTCCCACATGAGTGTGGCAGGTCTGAACAATTCCTGCATTTTATCCTTTGACAATACCCTTTCTTTCTTGAATTGACCGTTATTTAAAAGAGCAATCATGTAATTTGCCATATCTTCTGCGCTTGAAATAAGATAACCAGATGGAATATTTCCTTCATGATTTAGTTGCTCAGTTGGAAATTTTAACCCAAAGATCGTTTGATAGCCTGTTGCTATCGTTTTATTTTTATCATCACTTTTATCGGCGTAACTATTTTTCATATTAAGTGGTTTAAATATATTGTTAGTTATATATTTTTTATATGGTGTATTTGTTACTTCCTCAATGACTAGTCCTAAAATGTCGTAGTTAAGATTTGAATATTCATACGTTTCACCGACTTCATGTTCTAATTCAATATTTTTTAAACCTTTTATATGCTCTTTCAATGTTTTATTTCCATTAAGTATAGATAACTGACCGTCATAAGTTGAAAGGCCACTCGTTTGATTTAATAAATGCTTAATAGTAATTTCTTTTGAAGACTCCTCATCTGCTAAACGAAACCATGGTAAATATGATTGCGCTCGTTCCTCTAATCGAATGATTCCTCTATCTACTAATTGAAGAATGGCAAGTGCCGTAAAGGATTTACTAACTGAGCCTATTACAATAGGTGTTTGTGGTGTCATATGATTGTTATTTGCTCCTGATATTCCATAACCTTTTAAGTATTGAATTTGATCATCATTCACAATGGCTAACGACACACCAGGGATGTTTAGCCTTTTCATTTCTTTCCTTATGAATTCATCAAGTTTAGTCATGTCTAAATTGCTAGGATTTTCTGCATGTATCGTTTTTTGGTACATAGGTGAAATCCAAAGTAAAATAAAGATTAGGATTATTTTCCCTATCGTATGACCACTTCCTTTTTTTATCTCCATAAATAACCTCCAAACACAATTTTAAAAACCTAATGAATACGCTTTAGCATTTTACAGTTGAACTAATCATGCTTTTTTATGTTATATAAATTTAAAATGAACAACCATCGATTTTCCTAACAATTGGATGGGGTTATATGACAATTTTGTCACTTGTATTTGGAGAAGAACTTAGGAGAATTTAATTGATATACATTCAGTTAGTTCTCGGCTATTGGCGAAATGATTCATAAGATGAAAATTCTCGTTCCCAGATTTTGATTCTGCTTTTTATATTAAACGTGAGCTTGCCGAATAGACAGTAAGTACTATTCACTTTATAGCATTCCACTGGATTTTCCAGTAGTGTCTTATTCTTTTATTCATACTCTGCAAAACTTGCTTTCCTTTAAATGATTGGCACTTTTTGCAAGTTTAGTTCATCGGAGTTTTTTTCTGGACACAATAAAATTCCCTATAAGAATTAGTGGGCAATTTCTTGTAGCGTTTTACACTAATCCTTATAGGGAATAAAATATCGTCTCTTATGTTACATACAAACATTTTAATCTTTCGAATTGCTTCTAAATTGATCAAAATCAGTTTTAATATAATGAAATAGCTTTTCGTTGCCACCATGGTCTGGGTGAGCTTTTTTTAATAATTCTTTATATGCAGTGATGACGTCCTTATCAATTGCTAATTTTGTAAGACCTAATTTTTGACGTATATCGCTTGAAGAGAAGGAATCTGGTGCATCTTTATTCGTTTCCCCTTTAAAGAACTTTTCCTTTAATGCAATCAACTCATCCCGCAGTTCAATATTTTCTTTTAATAGATTAATCGTTTCCTTTTTTAAATGATTTCTTTCGATTTGCAATAAACCTATTTCATTATAAAGCTTATCTCTTTGTTGGATGAGTACTTTTGACTGAGCAGCATGCAAATCTTCTAACCCTTTTATTTTCGCGTCCTTTGCTTTTATTCTTAGTTTTAATTGTTGAATGATTTGATCCTTATCAAGCTTCGTTTGCGTCTTCATAAAACGAATTAATGCCTTATCATCTACGGTGAATCCGGTTGCTTTTATTTTGCCCTCACGGAGCCATTGCTTAAAAGTTTCAATATTATCTGTTATCCCCGCTTCCTTTAATAGGGAAAATGCTTGATCCGTATTCAATTGATTTCTCCTTTCCTCGGGTAGTAGCTATATAAGTTGAGTGTATAACCACATAAGCCCCTATTATATATATAAGTGCGTGAAGCTGTTTTTTTGCGCTTTCCTTTTGAATTAATAAGTGAAAATGATAAATCAGGTGAAAATCTCCCTATTTTAAACGTAAAAAATATTTGTGGAAATTGAGACAAACTTCGGTGCTTGAAACTATATTTAGAACTTAAGTTCTTTTATTACCTCATATAAAAATAGAGCGCCTCTTTCCTCTTTATATGTAATGTTTTTTTTACATTCAGCTGTCTTTTATGGAAATTGTGATATGTAAATATCATGTTTTATTTTGTGAATTCCAAGAGTATCCCTCTATTTAGCTTTCGAATTACTTCCTCTTTGGATATTTAGTACAAGAAATTGTATAAAATTTCACAAATCCTCTAATGAAACATAAATATCAATCAGTTAAAATAATCATAAAATTAATGTTACGTTTTTTAACATCGAATGTAATTAAATATTACTAAAATGATAAGGAGGAATAAAAATGAGGTTAGAGAAAGCAGAAGAGGCTGTTAATTCACCAGAATTATATAAAGTTAAAAGGAGATTCACACTGCCACATATTTACGTTCTTTTATTTTTCTTTATTACTCTTGCAGCTATTGCTACTTATTTCGTTCCTGCTGGAGTGTATGAAAGAATTCCAGGTCCTGAGGGGAGGACAACAATTGATCCTAGTTCATTTCAACTGGTTGAACGGTCACCTGTTGGATTAACAGAATTTATGACAGCTATACCAAGAGGCTTGGTTGCTGCTGGCGAGGTTGTGTTTTTTACATTTATTATTGGCGGTATCTTTGCGGTAATTCGTAATACAGGGCTTATTGAAATAGGAGTTAGTAAACTAACGAGAAAGTTTTCAACTCGAAGTATTACGCTAATTCCAGTGTTAATGGTTGTATTTGCGACTGTCTGCAGCTTGATTGGTACACAGGAATTAAGTCTAGTGTATGTTCCTGTTATCTTACCGATTATGATCGCTATGGGGTATGATTCGATGGTTGCAGCTGCGGTAGCTTTAGTTGCTACTACAGCAGGTTTTATGACGGGGTTTCTGAATCCAATTAATACGGGATTGGGGCAAAAGATTTCTGGTCTTCCCGTGTTTTCGGGAATAGAGATGAGATTCGTCGCTTTCATTGTGTTTGTATTGGTCGGAGTGTTTTATATTGTCCGTTATGCTCAAAGGGTAAAACGAAATCCAATGTCTAGCTATGTATATGAAGAGGATGAAAGTAAGAGAATGATTTATTTAAATCAATCTAAAGTAAATAAGCCTATTGTAACAATGCGTCAAAAGCTTGCATTCCTTGTACTTTTTGGTTTTTTTGTTTTGTTAGTTTATGGAGTATTAGCAAAAGGATGGTTCATGTTAGAGATGGCAGGATTGTTTATTCTAATGGGAATTGTCGTTGGGATGATTTCTGGTTTAAATCTAACAGCCATTTGTGAAGGATTTAATGAGGGCTTCCGTGAGGTGTTGGTCGGAGCCATTATCATTGGAGTAGCCAGAGCAGTTGCGGTTGTATTAGAGGACGGTCAAGTGATGGATACGGTCGTGAATAGCTTGGGGGCATTTGTTGGTGAATTTCCAGCTGTATTTAGTGCAATTGGAATGTTCTTTGTCCAAATGCTATTTAGCTTTCTAGTTCCATCTGGTAGTGGGCAAGCGTTGGTAACGATGCCGATTTTAGCTCCGCTTTCAGACCTAATTGGTGTAACAAGGCAAACAGCTGTTTTAGCATATCAATTTGGTGATGGTCTGGGAAATATTCTGTTCCCAACCTCGGGATACTTTTTGGCGACTTTGGCTATCGCTGGTGTACCTTGGCAAAAATGGGTTCGCTTCTACATGCCGTTGTTTCTCATCTGGTTTGTACTTGCCATTGTATTTTTAATTATTGCGCAAATGATTCAGTGGAACGGGTAAATATAGCTGAAGGATAGATAGTCGTACATGGCGATCTAATATCCTTAAATACTGCATTTGAGGTAATTAAATTGCTTAGTTTCGTTATGGGAATAAAAAGGAGTCAAAATACTTCGAAACGAAACTAAAAGGAAGTGATTTGTTTCGAATTGTTTAAAAACTATGTGAGAATATATGACAGGAACCCCTTTTATTTGTAAGTGTGTTGTTATAATAATCACAACATTCAGAAAATAAAAGGAGGAATTTGTAATGAAAAAGACACATCCAGCTTTTGTTATTTTTCTATTTTTTTTAGGTTGGGTATTTATGTATGCTGACCGTAATATCCTTTCTCCAGTTATGGGTAGCATCGGGGAAGAATGGGGACTTGATAATGCTCAATTAGGATTAATGTCAACAGTGTTTTTTGCTGCTTATGCCCTTATGCAAATCCCTACAGGGTTTTTAGCTGATAAGTTTGGAAGGGTAAAGGTGTTAGTTGCTGGGTATGTGTTATTTGGTGTTGCAACCTATTTGAGCGGGTTAGCCGCAAGCTTTGGTATTTTTTTATTAATGAGAGCTTTAACTGGCTTAGGAGAAGGAACGTATTATGGTTCCCAATATGGAATTTCCTCGAGCATAACACCTAAAAAATACAGAGGACTTGTATCAGCTCTAATCAATAGCGGGATGGCGTTTGGAATCTCACTCGGATTTATTGCATCTAGTTATTTTACATATTCCTTAAATAAGGGCTGGCAATTTCCTTTTTATGTATTTGCTGTTCCGACAATAATTGTGGCGATTTTAATCGGAATATTTGTAAAAGATAATCACCATAAAAAGCACAAGCAAGAGAAGGCAATCCAAGAAAAAGGCAATATGAAGCTATTATTTACAAAAAACCACCTTCTTGTTTATCTATTAATCTTTTGTTCCTTATATGGATTTTTTGGAATGC
This sequence comes from Metabacillus sp. 22489, assembly GCF_052044855.1. NCBI lineage: Bacteria > Bacillati > Bacillota > Bacilli > Caryophanales > Bacillaceae > Metabacillus > Metabacillus sp. 22489. The sequence continues at coordinate 98,116 of NZ_JBQENT010000013.1, read as the reverse complement.
TAACGTGGCTTCCTTACTATTTACAAACCGCTCGAGGTGTCGATGCCGCACAAACTGGCATCATTGCATCTTTAGTACCGTGGGCTTCAATTCCTGGTGCCATCTTATTTGGGATATTATCCGACAAAATAAAAAGCAAAAAGCCGTTAATTATTTCATTGGCGTTTGCGGGGGCATTATGTCAATTTGCCATTCCTTATATTGAAAACTATTCCTTGCTTCTTGTAGGTTTAGTCCTATATGGATTACTTGGAAAATTAGCGCTTGATCCAGTTTTAATTTCATATATGGCTGATATTACTCCTTCATCTATGTATTCGAGAGTTTATGGATTTTTTAACTTTAGCGGTATGTTGTCTTCCATTTTTGCTCCTTATATTACCGGGTATTTTGCAGATCAAACTGGCAGCCTTGAATTCGGCTTTTATTTATCAGGAGTTCTTTTAATTTTCGGAGGTATATTGTTTATTTTTACCGATAAGCGAATTAAACCAACGATTGATTCCTCTTCAACTGTCATGATAGGAAATGTAGCTGGGGAGGGAAAAATAGGATGAATAAAGCGATTGTAGCAAACAAGACAATGGTCGTAAGTCCTCATTATCTTGCATCACAGGCTGGAAATGCGATTCTTCAAAAAGGGGGAAATGCTTTTGATGCAGCTGTAGGGGTCAGTGCTTGCCTTGCAGTAGTATACCCACATATGACTGGACTTGGAGGTGATTCCTTTTGGCTGACATATTATGCTAAGGATAAAATGATCCGTGCTTATAATGGAAGCGGCAGATCAGGCTCTAGCGTAACACGTGATGTATACAAAGGGAAAACCTCTATTCCGACCCGTGGGATTGAAAGTGTCATAACCGTACCAGGAATGGTTGATAGCTGGGACGCAATCCTAAAGGAATATGGAAATTTATCATTAGAGGATGTACTTGAACCTGCCATTGAGTATGCAAAATCCGGCTTTCCTTTTTCAAAGGATCAGCAGGAGAATACGGTGAAAAACTTTAAGATGCTACAAAGAGATAATGATGCAGCAGCTATTTTTCTTCCGGATGGGAAGGTGCCAAAGGTAAATGAGAGATTTATTCAAGGAAATCTAGCCGATACATTAAAGGAAATTGCTAAATATGGCAGAGATAGCTTTTATAAAGGCGAGTTAGGGAAACGAATCATCCAACGTTTAAAGGAAAAAGGCGGTTTGCTCAACGAGGCAGATTTTGTTGACCATAAAGGAAGATGGACTGATCCAATTACAACCACTTACCGAGGCTATCAAATGTACCAAGTACCCCCTAATTCTCAAGGCTTTACAGGGCTAATGGCCCTTAATATTCTGGAAAACTATGATTTACGTTCAATCTCAGAAGGTTCATTTGAATATTATCATTTATTAGTAGAAACATTAAAAAGATGTTTTCAAGATCGAAATCGCTATTTAACTGATCCAGATTTTCAATCCATTCCATTAGATAAGTTGCTAAGTAAATCCTATGCACAAGAAATGGCAAGCTGTATTCAATTTGAGCGAGTGAACGATGTTCAAACTCAATCGATTGGAAGTGATACCGCTCATGCTGCAATTGTAGATGAGGAAGGTAACGCCGTATCCTTTATTCAAAGTCTTTACTTTGAATTCGGCTCTGGAGTAGTTGCGGGGGATACTGGAATTATCATGCAGAACAGGGGTTCATTCTTTTCTCTTGATTCTTCACATATCAATCGTTTAGAACCAAGAAAAAGAACCTTCCATACATTAATGCCTGCGATGGCGATTAAAGATGGACGACCTCGCATTCTCTACGGTACCCAAGGTGGTGAGGGACAGCCGCAAACACAAACTATTATGATTACAAGAATGATCGATTATGGCATGGATCCACAACAAGCAATTAGTGAACCCCGATTCGTTTGGGGCAGAACCTGGGGAGAAGCTAGTCAAGAGCTCAAGATTGAAGGCCGCGTTTCATTAGCAGTTATTGAGCAATTAATGGCAGCTGGGCATCTCGTTAAAAGGGTAGAACAATTTGATGGGATTATGGGACATGCAAATGCCATTGTTATAGATGATCAAGGCTTTTTGCATGGCGGTGTTGACCCGAGAAGTGACGGTGCTGCTATTGGGAGATAAGGCAACTGCTCTAAAGCTTGTTGATTGATTTTAGGATTGCTTTCTTTCACCTTAAAGGCTTTCATCAGATGTCTGTTAATATTATACTCATACTATATGATGCTAAAGGATGGGTATAATATGAAGATCGATAACATTGATAGGAGAATACTTGAGTTACTAACTGTTAATGGAAGAATGTCTTATTCTGATATAGGTAAAGAGCTGGATTTATCTAGAGTATCTGTTCGTGAACGTGTAAATCAATTAATAAAAAATGAGGTTATTGAAAAATTTAGTGTAGTGATTAATTCTGAGAAAATGGGGAAGAATGTTTCAGCCTTTTTTGAAGTGGATTGTGAGCCTAGTTCCTTAGTAGCGGTAGCGGAAAAGTTAGCGGATAATCCCTGTGTATCAAGCTGTTATCAAATGACTGGTCCAAGTACACTTCATATGCATGTACTCGTTGAAGACTTTAGTGCGTTAGAAAAGTTCATTAATAACGAGTTATATGCACTTGAAGGAATTACAAGAGTAGAGAGCCATATTTTGCTTAGACGCTTTAAAAGTCGTAGCGGTTTGAAATTATAGAATGGCTATTCGTAGAGGTTAATACTCATTATCCCCCTTTTTATTTAAGCTTTATTTGGGAAAGGGGGTGACCGAGTTTAACCTCTTTTTTCTTGAAAAGTATTTTAATTTATAGAAAAAACTAAATATTTACACTATAATAAGTGATAAGTGGAATGTGATTCCGTTTGTTAGGTATTTTTTGGATATATATTAACAAAGGGATATAAAAGTAGCATATTATATAATTATTTATCATAAGGTTTATCGTAGGGGAAATAAAAAGAATTAATACTATGTTGGGGAAGATAGAAGATAAGTCATGTTTTCGTTTGTAAATTTCTAATGGATGTAACAAGAAAAATAATTTGTAAAGGGAGATTATATGAAACAACTTCAATTGTTTTTAGCGTTTTTCCGTGTTGGAATTTTGGGCTATGGTGGTGGACCATCGTCAATACCTCTTGTACATAAAGAAGTTGTGGATCATTATAAATGGATGAATGATGATGAATTTGCAGATGTGTTAGCGTTAGGCAACACACTGCCAGGTCCAATCGCAACAAAAATGGCTGGTTATATTGGCTATAGAGTGGCAGGGATTGTAGGACTTATTAATGCCACCATGGCAACCATTTTACCTACGATTATTTTAATGATTGTTCTATTAACGACCATTTCTTCTGTTAAAGACTATCCTTGGGTTCAGGGGATGACAGCTGCGGTCGTTCCTGTAGTTGGAGTTATGCTTGCGACCTTAACATGGGAGTTTTTTGCGAAATCAAAAGAATCTTTGGGATGGCTAAAATCCATTTTATTTTTAGTCGGTAGTTTTTTGTTAATGGAGGTTATAGGGTTGTATCCAGCCATTTTAATTGGTGGTCTTTTACTCGCAGCCATCTTTCAAAAAGATAAAAAGCCTGAGGCAGATCGTGCTGTAGAGAGGGGGAATGCTTCATGATTTATTGGGAAATCTTCCTTGCCTTTTTTATACCGGGAATACTTGGATACGGAGGAGGTCCAGCTTCCATTCCATTGATTGAAAATGAGGTTGTCGATCGTTACGGTTGGATGAGTGTAAACGAATTTAGCGAGGTGCTTGCATTAGGAAATGCGCTTCCAGGTCCAATCGCTACAAAGATGGCCGGTTATATTGGTTATCAACAAGGGGGGATTTTTGGAGGATTTATAGGTATATTTGCGACAGTTGCCCCATCATTAATTTTAATGATCGTATTATTAGGGTTTTTATATAAGTATAAAGATTCTCCAAAGGTAAAAAGAATGACAACCTATATTAGGCCGACAATTGCTGTTTTACTTGGGGTCATGGCATTTAGTTTTTTTTCTACCGCCTACATTGATACTGGAATTTGGCAAACACTTTTTCTAATTGTTATCAGTTTTTTACTACTAGAAAGGTTGAAGGTACACCCTGCGCTTGTCATTATAGGAGCAATGGGGTATGGAGCGATTTTTATAACGTAATGTTTTAAAAGGCAACAAAAAAATCTAACAAAGTCTTCTTAAAGGACGATTGTTAGTTTTTTTTACTAGGCTGTTTTCAGTAAACTCCTGCTTTAGAGCAGTGGTACTAGTGAGAATTAAAAGTGAGGGGTAATAGTTTTTGTCATATGGATTAGGTGAGTTTGTTTCCGCGAAAAAGTAAATTGCTATCCCTTTTTCACAAGGGAATTCTGTAATTTACCAGAATATAATAAAGGATGAAATCGTATATGTGTTAGCAAAGTGCTAGTTGCCACTTATTATTTTACATATAAGTATTAGCTGTTTACAGCAAGGAGTGTATAAATGATTGAGTTAAAATATTTTGACCGTCCAGATTTTGAGCAGCTTATCGACTGGATTGATTCCCCTTCATTTCTGCTTCAATGGGGTGGACCTGCATTTGAATTTCCGTTAACGACCTCTCAGTTAGAACGGTATATGGAAAATGCAAATCGTAAGGATTCAGAAACATTCATTTATAAAGTAATTGAGTGTGAGACTCATAAAGTTATTGGTCATATCTCTTTAGGGAAGATAGATAGAAAAAATAGATCAGCAAGAATTGGAAAAGTCTTAGTTGGTAATAAACATGTTAGAGGAAAAGGAATCGGCCAGCAAATGATTAAGGAAATTTTATCGATTGCTTTTGATGATTTACACTTACATCGAGTTAGCCTTGGAGTTTTTGATTTTAATCTTTCTGCCATCGCTTGCTATGAAAAGGCAGGTTTTATTAAAGAGGGATTGCTAAGAGACTCAAGAAAAAATGGTGATGAATACTGGAGTTTATTGGAAATGAGTATTTTAGAGAATGAATGGCAAAAAATGAAGGGAAGTTCAGTTTAGTTGAGACTGAAAGTAAAGAGACAAAACAGTTGATGCATAAGGAGCTGAATCTTTCTCTAATTACGTATAGTTGTATTATGATAACTAGTACATCTACTCAAACAAATCAACTATAAAAAAAGACCGATGTCAAAAAAACAAGATATAAACATATAATTACTATTTTTAATTTTGAGTTCTTATTCATAATAAACATATAGATGCAAATCATTATCATAATTCCAAATCCTATCCACCTAGCATAATCAGCAAAGTTAGGATCTTTAGAAAAATATAACACTGCTAAGGATAGTAAAAAGAGAAAGAAAAAATAGATATTTTTCATAATATTACACCTTTTCATTTTTGGTCTTTTAATAATAGTAATCTTTATAATTATGTGTGTAAATACGAAAATGTAAATATAAGGATATTATAAAAATTACTTATGATAGTACAATCTTGAGTCATCTTATTAAGCACTACACAAACAAGTAGGAATAGCCCGAGAAAATAATGAAGTCATTATAGAAGTAGGTGGAGACATTTTGAGATACTTAATGAAAATAAAAGGAGTCGATTTATAGTGGGAAAGGTAACACCATTTTTGATGTTTCAAGATGGCAAAGCAGAGGAAGCGATGAATTACTATACTTCTCTCATTAAGGATTCAGAGATCACTAGTATTGTCCGCTATGGAGCAAATGAAGCGGGAGATGAAGGAACAGTGATGCAGGCAACTTTCACCTTAAAAGGGCAGGAATTTATGTGCATTGACAGTAATCTAAAGCATCCGTTTACCTTTACACCTTCATTTTCAATTTTTGTTACCTGTGATACGGAAGAAGAACTTGATACTCTATATCATAACCTCAACAAAGGTGGTCAAGAGCTTATGCCATTAGGGGATTATGGCTTTAGTAAAAGGTTTGGCTGGCTAAATGATCGGTTCGGGGTTTCCTGGCAATTAAATCTCCCTAAATAAAGTTTAATGGTATTGACAAACCCATTTCCTTCCAATAAAATCTATTTAATTCTATAATGAAAATTAGCCATGAAGAGAAGAGTAAGTATGAATGATATTTTCAGAGAGCTCCTATTTGGTGGAAGGGAGTAGTATTATCGTATTGAAAAAAGACTCGGAGCTGCACATGGAACGTAGATAAGTGAACTCAAGTGATACTGTGACGGAAATCTCCCGTTAACGAGATGAGGTATAATCAATTCAATAATTGGTTACCTATAAGAGGTTGATGTGGTAACAGATCAACAAACTGAGGTGGTACCACGAAGCTATGACTCTCGTCCTCAAGATAGTTTATCTTGTTGGCGAGAGTTTTTTTGTTCCCATTTTTTCTATTCATCCATTAAATTAGAGAGGAGTATATAAGATGAATCCATTATTGTTAGATATTCCATTACAATTGGAAACGAGTAGATTGATATTACGGGCACCAAAACAAACTGGAGATGGAACAGTTGTGAATATGGCTATCCGAGATTCCTTTCATGAATTAAAAATATGGCTACCATTAGCCCAAAAAATTCCTACTGCTGAAGAAACGGAAATAAACTTAAGAGAAGCACATATTAAGTTTTTAAAAAGAGAAAGTTTTCGTTTTCTTATCTTTCTTAAAGACACAAATGAATTTATTGGCTCAACAAGTATTCATGGGATAAATTGGGACATTCCTAAGTGTGAGATAGGATATTGGATAAATACTAGGTTAAGCGGCAATGGATATATGACGGAAGCGATTAAAGAGTTAGTTCATTTCGGAATAAGCAAAATCAAGTTCAAAAGAATTGAAATAAGGTGTGAATCAACTAATATGAAAAGTCGTTCTATTCCAGAGAAGCTCATGTTCAAGTTAGAAGGGATATTACGGCAAGAGGATTTATCGGCAGATGGTAGGAAACTTACGGATACTTGTATTTATTCTATAATTTCGTGAGGATATCGGTTGAAATAATAGTCGTTGACTTACTAGTACTCTAATGTTTTTTCAGATACATCCGTGATGAGAATAGAGCTTAACTTAGAATAAAATTACAGATAAATATAAAGGAGTGTTAATGATGAATTTAGTAATCTCAAAAGAGCTAGATAAAAACGCTAAACAATATATTAATGATGGACTTTTTAAGTTTAATTTAATGCATTTTCCTAAAGATTTAGGAGGGAGATATGAAGATATTGGCTTGTTTATCAAGGATGAGAATGGAAATGTTCATGGCGGAATAACTGCTGCAATATGTTGGAATTGATTAAAAGTATATATGTTCTATTTAGATGAGGAGATTCGAAAAATGGGATATGGAACAAAATTATTGCGAGAAATAGAGACAATTGCGATAGAAAAACAATGTGATTTTATTAAGCTAGATACTTTGAGTTTTCAAGCTTTAGGTTTTTATGAGAAGAATGAGTATCAAGTGTTTGGGACAATAGATAATGTAGGTAGAGATTTTAAACATTACTATTTAAAAAAAGATTTAAAGAACTGTTAAACGTGTACTTTCTTAAATAAATTCGTTCATGCTAGCTGGACATGAAATTTGATTTTCGAATGGTTACTAATGATTGATTTCATTGTTTTAAGAGGGAGGCAACCTATTTGAAACGAAATCAAAAATTTAAAAATATAGTTGAAACAGAAGAAGAGCTACGTTCAATTATTGGTTTTCCGAGTGAGTTAGTAAATAGAAAGGTTATTCCGTATTTAGACGAGCATTGTACTGACTTCATTTCAAAATCACCATTTTTAGTCATTTCCACATCAGATGATGGGGGCTTTTGTGACGTTTCTCCAAGAGGGGATGCCCCAGGGTTTGCTGTTGTTTTAGATGAAAAACATTTAATTATACCTGAGAGACCAGGAAATAGAAGGATAGATTCTATGCGAAATATTTTATTAAACTCGAGAGTAGGTCTTCTTTTTATCATACCTGGAATGGAAGAAACGCTTAGGGTGAATGGAAGGGCAACTTTAATACATGATGAACAATTACTTGAAAAAATGAAAGTGAAGGAGCGAAAACCACTTATAGGCATAGGTGTTGAAGTTGAGGAGTGTTTTATTCATTGTGCCAAAGTCTTCAAACGTTCAAAATTATGGGACACGAATTCTTGGATGAGTAAAGAGATGCTGCCTTCTGCTTCAAAGATATTATCTGCTCATTCGCAATTTCGAAACGAGGATGTTACTCGTATGCTTGAAAAAAGTTATACGAAACGGCTATATTAAATTTTGAGCTAAAAGGAGAATATGTTTATGGTTAAAATGATAGAAGATGAGCATTATTATAATAATAGATTTATTGTTGTTAACGATATCGTAGAGTTTGAGAGAGTATATATGGTTGACGAAAGCAAGTTTACTAAAGAAACGTATGAAGAGTTAGGTGAAATATATGAAAATTTGCCATCGTATTTAGGCAAGCAAACAGAATATCCTTGCTGGTACGGGGATGAGCAAAAGGGTGATACCTACTTTATAACTGTTTCATTTGAACCGTCAGGACTACAATTTTGGGGGTATTTGCTTAGTTCGGATTTCATGCAGTGGGAGCGTAAATTCAATGAGTTGATCGCTAACTTCCCGTTTAAGTATCAATAAAATACATAAAAGAAAGTTCCTTTAAAGTTGCAATGCAGTTGTCAGGACTAGCGGTATGACTGAAGAAAAACAAGGATGCTTATTTAGATTTTAAGGGCAGAGAACTTTTACTAGTGTTATCCCTATTCATGAAAGTTATATAATACGTGTATGAATCCTATTTTTGCGAGGTGTAGATTTGATGATAGTCGTTAGCTCCTGTTTAGCAGGATTAGAAGTACGATATAACGGTACACATAGTTTAGATAAGACAATTCGTCAATTAGTTAACGAGAATAAGGCGGTGACCATTTGCCCTGAATTACTCGGTGGGTTTACAACGCCTAGAGAACCAGCTGAAATTATCGGCGGAGACGGTTATGATGTCCTTGATGGCAACGCAAAAGTGGTTGAGAAGTCAGGAAGAGATGTAACAGAGCTTTACATTAAAGGTGCTCATGCAGCATTAGAAAAAGCTAGAAAATTACAAGCATCTGCTGTTGTGCTTAAGGAGAACAGTCCATCTTGTGGCAGTACAATGATCTATAATGGAGAGTTTAAAGGAAAGAAAATTGTTGGCAATGGTGTAACCTCTGCATTGCTAAAAAGGAATGGAATACAAGTTTTGAATGAGGAGCAATTTGTTGAATCTATGAAATAAGAATGAGGAACATTTAAGTGCCCCATCCTTATTCCTAAGGTAGTATTTCATTTAGTAGCGTTTGAATCTTTATCGACAATGTCCTTTACGATTTTTTCTAGTGTAACCTGGCCCAACGTGCTTTCCATTGCAAGTTGGGCTGCAGAAAAAATCGGATCAATTGTGTTCTGAATATTCCTGCCAACTGTACATTTGATATTTGGATTTTCATGTACACTAAATAATTCGTTCTCTTTTACAACACTAACTGCCTTATATACATCTAGCATTGTAATTTCGGATAGTTCCCTAGCTAATTTTGCCCCTGCAATACCTGGCTTAACCTCGATTAATCCCGCCTTTTTAAGCATTCCCATAATTTTTCTAATCAAGGTTGGATTTGTATTAACACTTTCAGCTAAAAATTCTGATGAACTAACCCCATCCTTATTTAACTCAATGAGAGCTAAAATATGAATTCCAACAGAGAACCTGCTGCTGATGGACATTATTTTTCACCTACCATGTTTTTATATCTTTTCATCGTTAGGCTGTTTTCGTAAACTTTATTTTTTTAGTAGTAGTCGTTGTGATTGCTTTCCTCGTGCAGTATTTGTTTCATACTTATTAAATTACAAACAAAACAAAAATACGAAAACAGCCTTACATATATTAAACAATCATGTATTTAATTTGGTTACAACGTATTATACCTTAATATTTACGAAAAATAAAAATCGATTGTTGACAAAAGAAAGGGAAGTATTTATGATGAATACATGTATTCGAGATAAATACAGGTTGTTATAAGGAGGAAATAGGATGAAACTATTAGTAACAGGGGCAACAGGAAAATTAGGAACGAAGGTTGTTGAAACATTATTAAAAACAGTACCTGCTGAACAAGTAGTAATTAGTGTTCGAAATCCGGAGAAGGCAGAAGGCTTTAAAAACCGTGGAATTGAAGTTAGGCATGGAGATTTTGATCATCCTGAAACATTGGATACGGCTTTTGCTGGGATTGACCGTTTATTATTGATTTCAGCAGATGGAGATAATGAAACAAGAATTAGACAGCATACTGATGCGGTAGCTGCGGCAGAGCGAGCTCAAGTTAAATTTATAGCTTATACGAGTTTAGGTAATGCAAGTGAGAGTAAGATGTTTCTTGCTCCGCCACATCGGGCTGCTGAGGAGGCCATTTTAAAAACTGGGATTCCATACTCCTTCTTACGCAACAATTGGTACTTGGAGAATGAGATTTCAAGCATCCAAGGTGTATTAGCAGGGGCTCCATGGATCACATCTGCTGGAGCTGGTAAGGTAGGTTGGGCACTTCAACAAGAGTATGCAGAAGCTGCAGCAGCAGTACTTTCCGGAAGCGGTCATGAAAATACAATTTATGAGCTTTCTGGTCAGCCACTAACTCAAGATGAACTTGTAGCTGCTCTAAGTACAGTCTTAGGTAAAGAAGTGCCTGTACAGCATGTTGACGATGTTACTTATGCAGAGGTGATAAAAAATGCTGGAGTGCCAGAGTTTATCATTCCGATGCTCGTTGATATTCAAAAGGGGATTCGGGAGGGAGCTTTAGAGATAGAAAGCAACGATTTTGAAAAATTACTAGGCAGATCATTAACACCTATTAACGAAGCATTAAGCTCTATTGTCAAAGGTATTTCGTAATACTAAGATAGAGGAATATAATGAAGAGTGTTTTTATAGGAAAATCTTAATATAAGGCATCACTGAAGACGTGTGTATTGATACACGTCTTATAAGCCTTTTTCTGAAAGACTGTTATTTGCTTGGGATAAATTAATGTTAAGTAAGTGTTTATAAAGGAGGCACCCCCCCCCTCTTCACGGGAAGGGAGTACTGCAAGTGGAAATCAATCAATAACGACAACTAAGTAAAAAACAACAAAGTTTACACAAACGCCCTTTTAAAATTGTGTGCTTCTTTTAGAAGAAATGTATTTTTATATCAGCGTAAAAAATAATGGCCATAGTTAATAGATAAGCTTTAAGGGCATTCTAGCTATTAGAAGTCTTCCTTTTCAATCAATTTTTGAAAGCCATAATTTATAAAAGAAAGTGAATAGGAAATGAGAAAAAGTGTTAAGGAATTAAACTTTTTTAGTTTATAATGGCCGACCTTTTGAAAGAACCAATTGAATGGATAGGCAAAATTGAGATCGATGATTAAATTACAAAAGGCATATAAGGGGAATTTTCCGTATGTAAAATGAAACACCCATAAATTCATAGTGAAAAATGGACCGAAAATAAAGGCAAGAGCATCAAATACCATTGATTTTATGCCTCCTACTACCTTCCACCAATTAAAAATCACGTTAAGAAGTGTCTGGATTAATAAAAGACATGAACAGAATAATGTAACTGGCAAGAATCTTTTAAATGATTGTTTTGGCAGAAATAATAAGACAATTGCCCATAATCCAATTGCGTTCGCTATTCTAAAAAAGGTCGCCAACATGAGAACTACCTCCATTTTTTTCTTATTATGTTATATTCGTTTGTTTTTATTCAGAATAAGAATAGGAGGAGGATCGTTCAAAAGTTTAGCTACTATTAAGTTAGAAAAGAGAGATAGAAAAATTAGCAAACTCATGCTATACCCTAAAGTTCATAAGGTTTTTCGAAAATAATTTCAAAATAAGAAGCAGCACCATATCCAGAAGTACCGGGAGCGAATATTTGGACAAATTTCCATCCTTCTTTTGCATGATTGTGGATAATTTCATGATAATCTTCCTTTGGAGCTTTATTCCAATTACTAAGTTCAACTTTTACAAATTTATATTCGTACATGAATAAATACCTCCAGTTTAAGCAGTATCTATCGTAATATACGGATAATGGATGAAAAGGTTTCAAGAGCTTAGTGAGAATAGGCCTGAATGTAAAAGAACATGTCTTTCTTTGAAGCGTTTCTAAAAGTGAGACCTTTTGTAAGTTAAGCTCTTTTAAATTTGGTTATTGATTTTCGCTCATGCCTTCGTTTCACGGGATCCATGGTCGTATGTTAAAGAGCCGTTAACTAAATGTATATTAATCGTATGTTTTTTGTAACCTTCTGTTCATTTCTTCGACTAATTTAAAGAAATTGGAAAATTTTCGAAAAGGAGAAAGTTTCTATGAAAAAGACAATTAGTTTAAGTATTATCGTTTTATTATTTAGTTTTCTAGCTGCATGTCAATCTGTTGAAAAGGAAAATAAGACAAGCGCAACATTTACAGGAACAATAGAAGAAATTAATGGTCAAAGTGCGCTAGTTTTGATTGAAGAAGGTGAAATTCTTCATTCAGGTAATAGTGTAAATATAGACTTATCCGTTAATAGTAAGGATACGTTTCATGTTGGGGATAGAGTGAAAGTTAGTTATGATGGTGAAGTTCGAGAAAGTTTACCACTTAGTGTAAATGTTATTGATATAGAAATTGTGAGATAACATCTTTTAGCTAAAATAACTTGAAATAATATAGTCCTCTCGGAAATAGATATAACTATCGGAAGGGTGATATGTCCTCCCCAGATCAAATACATAGGATTCAAGAATTAACAACTGATATAGAAAATGGACAAATAAGTACTAGACGGTAATGTTTTGATGCTTTGAAAATAAACGATAATCTAAAATGTTAGGGGAGGGAGAGGAGATTGATTTAAATGTAGACGATTATTTCTTGTATATATAAAAATCGTTTGCTATAATCGTTTCATAGCTAACGATTTTGAAAATTTAATGAGGTGATTCTAATACATTCATTTAATGAGAATGGGGAACTACTTCCAGAAGAAATAGATACAATCAATCAATTAACGAAACTTCCAATTGATTCGCTACATCTTGATGCAATTTCAGTCGTAACCAATATATATCGGGTGGCACAAGGATTAAGAAACAAAATGGAGCAAGGAGTCTTATCTGAATATGGGTTATCGTGGACGGCATTCTCTATGCTATATGATTTGTGGATATGGGAATCGATTGAAACGAAAAAATTAGCAGAGTCAGCAGGTGTCTCAAAAGCAACTGTGAGCAATATAACAAAGACACTTGAACGAAAAGAGCTGTGCTATCGAAGGATTGACAACAGGGATAGAAGAATTACCTATGTTGCATTAACGGAAAAAGGCAAACAAGTGATGGAGACTCTTTATCCACAATTTCATAAAGGAGAAGTTGAGATTGTTTCAGGATTGTCAGAAGATGAACAAAAAAGTATCTCAAATTTGCTTAGAAAAGTGATTCGCAATAACCGTTTTTGAAAACGAACAATATCATATAAAAAAGCTGTGATGGGACAATTAGTAGTCGTTATCTCCCTGTTTATTAGAGAATCGATGGTTGGTGAAAATCGATACATAGATAACACGAAATACAATCCTAGAGCTTTCTTTGTGAAAGGAAAAGTAGCAAAGAACGGTTGAGCCGTTATTCGATAAGTGGAAGGATGATGTCCTTCAACAAGGGTGGTACCGCGTGTAAAAGTAAACCACGTCCCTTTTTTGGGATGTGGTTTTTTTATATTCCATTTTTTATAGGAGGAACGAGCAATGAGTCATTTAAAAGAACAATTAAATGAGGAGCAACGAGCAGAAGTAATGAGACAAATGGCTATTTATAGTCAAGGTGTACAAGAAATGATTCCAACAGAAGAGTTAGAAAACAAAATAGCCAAATCCATATTAGAGAATAAACCATTAAAAATAAAATTAGGCTTAGATCCATCTGCACCAGATGTACATCTTGGTCATACGGTTGTCCTTAATAAAATGAGGCAATTTCAAGAGAATGGTCATATTATCCAATTAATTATCGGTGATTTTACTGGGAAAATTGGGGATCCGACAGGGAAATCTATCGCTCGAAAACAATTAACTGATGAGGAGGTTAAGCATAATGCGAAAACATACTTCGAACAATTCGCTAAGGTTATAGATATGGATAAAGTCGAGCTGCATTATAATTCTAAATGGTTATCGAAGTTAAATTTTGAAGAGATCATTCAACTATCAGGGAAAATTACTGTAGCAAGACTATTAGAAAGAGATGATTTTGAAGAGAGAATTGCTTTCGGAAAGCCGATTTCCCTTCATGAATTCTTTTACCCTTTAATGCAAGGATATGATTCTGTCGTTTTAGAATGTGATATTGAACTTGGCGGAACAGATCAGCACTTTAATATTTTAATGGGAAGGCATTTTCAAGAAAAATTCGGAAAAGAAAAGCAGGTAGCTTTGCTCATGCCATTATTAGAAGGACTTGATGGTGTAGAGAAAATGTCAAAATCAAAGAAAAATTACATTGGGATTGACGAAAGCCCGCAGGAAATGTACGGAAAATCGATGTCTATACCAGATGAGTTAATGGATAAGTACTTTGAATTAATTACAGATTTTTCTCCTGAACAAATTCGAGATATTAAAGAGCAAATGAAAACAGGAGTTCTTCACCCTAGAGATGCAAAGATGTTACTAAGTAAGACAATTGTTCGAATGTACCATGGGATTGAAGAAGCAAATAAGGCTGAACAGCATTTTATTTCAGTTTTTCAAAAGGGAGATATCCCGAAAGAAATTCCAGTGATTAGCTGGCAAGGACAGAGGGAAATGTCAATCATTGACTTTCTCGTCGAGCTAAAATTATTTACCTCAAAAAGTGAAGCAAGAAGGATGATTGAGAATAGAGGCGTGAAATTAAACGGAAAGACGGTAGAGGATACAAAATTCCAGGTAAATATTATTGATGAGTTAATTGTTCAGGTTGGAAAACGAAAATTTGTAAAGATAAAGATTTAAAATAGTTCAGTAGTGATATTCGTTTATAGCGGAATGTTAGAAATAATGACGATAGGTAATCGCGAGCGTTAATTCAAAGAATTAACGCTCATTCTGTTGTGGAAAAATCATTACTTCAATGTGTAAAATGACTCTATTACCGTTTTTCCCTTATTTGTTCAACAAGGGAATTTTAAGAGATGAGAGAAAATGGTAAAATGAGACACATAACGATATAAGAGAGGGGATGCTTGATGAACATACCTAAACAATTTATTAAACCGTTCCCTTCATATGAAGAAGTATTTTATGATCAATTGGAACAGCATAAAAAACATTTTTTACCGATTTGTTCTATCAATTTAAAATGTATTGATCCAGAATGGGATGAATGGTTACATATTGTTTCCGCAAAGGAAATTCATGAAGGATGTGTTGGTGAACTGACACATCAGTTTCACACAAATTTTTCGAAAGAAGATATGCTAGGCTTTGATGTCATAGATGGAAAATATAAATTTGAAGCCGATTGGCGTTATTTTGACATTGAGCAGGAGCCTTCCGATCAATTAGAAGAAGCATATGTGCAAAATGAAAAAGATTATGAAATTCGCAAGGAGTATTATGAGCGTAATCTGAAAATTTATCCTTATTCTAGCTTTGGAAAAGAATTATCATCTGTTGAAGAATTAGAGCAAGAGTTTGCCAAAAAGCAAGCAAGTGGCTGGGGGTTAGATTATCCTAAGGTAAATGGCCTCTTAGACGATATTCGCTTTATGACTAAAGAGGGAAGAGTACTATTGGAAGATTGTGATCACGAAGAGGAGGCTTTTGACTATACGAATCTCTTATATGTACCAAAGGATGAAGATGGTCACCCGTTTACATATATCGGATTTGCTACTGGTTACTATTTTCAAGCTTATGGAGCGGATCGTATTTACTTGTTTTATAATAAAGACTTAAAAAAGGCGATCATTTGCTTTGAATATACATGAGCATTATCGTCATTTCCTATGAAATATAGTAGCTTGTCATTATATTTCACTTTCTATAGGTCTACTCACATATTAATCTTTCAAAAACAGCACCTCACATGTTTAAGGTTAGTAGAGGTCCTATTGTAATTAAGAAGGTATTTGAACAGCTATATAGAACTATTAGTCGATAATAGTGCTTTGTGTCTTTATTATTAAGGGAATAGAATGTTGGGCATAAGAAATTTCGCCTTTTGGCAAAGGGGTAAATAGGATGAAATGTTTAATTATTCAACCAAAGCTTGAAAATGGCATAGACCAGCTTGAAGCAGTCGTTAAAAAAAATCCAACAGTTGATATCGTTATTTTTCCTGAGGGATATTTAAATGAAAATGTTGAGCTAGCTTGTAAATTAGCTGCAAACTACAATATTGTCCTTATTGGAGGCTATAGAAGATTAAATGAACAACCGAAAGATAGGGTAATCGTTATTAATCGAAAGGGACAAGTGACATTAGATCGGATAAAATACAGTAAAACCACCTTTGTTAATGAGGAAGGTTTAAAAATTGGCCAAATTCTTTGTGATGAATTAATCGTTCAAGGAATGAACAGTCAAGAAGCGAGTGATATAGATTTAATTGTTCATCCAATTGGTGTGGGAATGTTTAGCATTGAACAGTTTGAGGAATGGGTGACAGAAGCAACGAACATTGCAATGACCTATCATACAATGGTCATTGGAACAAGCCATGCTGACGGTTCATTTGGAAATACCGGGGTATCTATCCCTATTGCGTATTGTATTGACCGAGACGGGTCCGCTATATTTATATCAAAAAATGATGTAAGAGCACGCATCCTTGATTACGAGTCAAAGGAAGTCGTATTTGCTAATAATTAGAACATTGGGTATTCAGAGCAATGACTAATTTTTAACTAATAGGGAAATGAGGGATGGAGTGTAAATGGAGATTAGACCATTACGAATTGAGGATGCTGAAACGTACAAAAACATTAGACTTGAAGCATTACGATTACACCCTGAAAACTTCGGAGCAAGCTTTGAAGAAGAGAAAGACTATACTGTTGAGCAATACAAGGAACGATTCGCTAAAGAGGATGCGATAACATTTGGTGCATTCGAGAACAGCGAACTTGTTGGAACGGTAACGTTGGTAAAACAAAAACGTAATAAATTAAAGCACAAAGCAGAAATCGTTGCTATGTACGTTATACCAGAAAAACGTGGTAACGGTTTTGCAAAGATGTTATTAAAGACGGCAATAGAACAAGCGAAAAGGACTCAGGGGATTGAACAAATTAATCTAACAGTTGTGTCAACGAATGTATCAGCAAAACGCTTGTACGATTCATTAGGATTCGAGCAGTTTGGAGTTGAGAGAAGAGCCTTAAAAGTAGGAAAGGCTTACTTTGACGAGATACATATGGTTTTATTTCTATAATTCAATCTCTTCATATACTGCCTAAATAATAGACGTAAGGAGCTGTTGGAATGGAAAAGATGATAAGGGAAAGTGTCTCGTTGCTTAAACATGCAAATCATATTTATGAGCTTATAAAAGGATTTTCTAATGATAAAAAATATGTAATTGATAATAAGTACTTGCTTAGGATTTTTCCAATCAACGAAGAAACAAAGCGAAAAATAGAATATGAAACAATCAACAAATTAGCAGCCTTTTCAAATTATGTACCGAAAGTGATTGAATTCAATAGGATGAATCATGGAGACTTCTCGTATATGCTCCTTACGTACTTACCTGGTGATGACGGAGAAACGGCGCTGAAGGCATTAACCGAACAGGAACAATTATCGGCAGGCTTTCAAGCAGGAGCTGAGCTCTTGAAATTACATAATCTACAAGCCCCTCAAAATTATCCCTCCTGGTACAGTGTGAAGAAACGCAAAAATGATAAGTATTTATTAGAATTCAATAATCTTCCTATTAGCTCAAGGCTAAAGGAGTTGCTGACTACGTATATCACCGAAAATGAGCATATTATGATGGAAAGACCAAACACGTTTCAACACGATGATTTCCATCCTTCCAATTTATTAATTCACCAGAAGAAATTTTCCGGCATTATTGATTTTCAACGTATGGACTGGGGTGATCCAATTCATGATTTGCAAAAGTTAGGTTTTTTTTCAAAAGGAGTAAGTATTCCATTTACAAAAGGCATTATTGATGGATACAACGAAGGTCAACCGATCAAACAATCGTTTTGGAAGCTTTATACGTTCTATAGTGCAGTACATATTGTATCAGCCATGGTTTGGAGCTTACGAATAAGCAAGGAACAATATGAATTAATCCTTGAATATTCTTTAGATGTTATAAAGGACCATGAAGAGTTCAACCGAATCATTCCAATATGGTATGAGAAGTTGCTTTGAAGAAATTGGTTATAGCTAATCTATTCAAGTCCTACTTGCTCTTGATTAATTGCAAATAACTTGGATTAAAGACATTGATCCAAGTATTTTTGTGTTTAGGTAATAATTAACAATTCGTATTTCCTTGCATCTATCATCAAAATCTGGTTTAATCTTAATTACTGTCTATTTTTCTAATTAAGGATATAATAGTACAGTCGCAAGTATACATCGAAAATGTTTATCAATCATAATAGCTATGAGTATTGATAACTTTCGCAACCATCATGTGAAAAAAACCACATTCATGGAAGCCTACATTTTTATATCTTGCAAATATAAATATAGAGGTGAAAGAATAATGGAAAATAAAGAATATCGAGTTTTACTATATTATCATTATGTAACAATTGAAAATCCTGAGGAATTAACTCAACAACATTTAGAATTTTGTAAAAGCATCGGATTAAAAGGTCGGATCTTAATTGCCCACGAAGGTATTAATGGTACTGTTTCTGGTACAGTGGAACAAACGAACCAATATATGGAGCATATGAAGGCAGATCCACGTTTTAAAGATATGGTTTATAAAATTGATGAAGCTGATGAACATGCGTTTAAAAAAATGCATGTACGCCATCGTCCAGAATTAGTGACATTACGCTTAGAAGAGGACGTTAATCCACTTGAGCTAACAGGAAAATATTATAGCCCAAAAGAGTTTTATGAAGCAATGCAGCAGGAAGATACAGTTGTTATCGATGCTAGAAATGAATATGAATATGATTTAGGCCATTTTAAAAATGCGATTAAACCAGAAATTCAATCATTTAAGGAATTGCCTCAATGGATTCGTGAAAATCGCGAAAAATTTGAAAATAAAAAGATCTTAACATATTGCACAGGCGGCGTACGCTGTGAGAAATTCTCTGGTTGGTTACGTAAGGAAGGCTTTGAGGACGTTGCACAGCTACACGGTGGAATTGTCACTTACGGAAAAGACCCAGAGGTTCAAGGTGAGCTATGGGATGGGCAATGTTATGTGTTTGATGAACGCATTAGTGTTCCAGTAAACCGTGTAAATCCAGTTGTTGTCGGTAAAGATTATTTTACTGGTGAGCCATGTGAACGTTATGTTAATTGTGCAAACCCTGAGTGTAACAAACAAATTTTATGCTCAGAGGAAAATGAACATAAATATTTACGTTCATGTAGTGATGAATGCCGTGAGCATCCACGGAACAGATACATTGCAGAGCATGGATTAACAGAAGAAGAGGTTAAGGAAAGATTAGGAGCGCTCGTATAATCTATCTTTGACTCGATAATTCACATATTCTGCTTGAATAAACATGAAGATGATAAATAACGGGATTGAAATAAAAAGCAATTTTCGATGCGAATTTAAATTATATTTCATGACGAGGCTTGAAGCGAGTAGTGCTGATATAAATGTTTGAATCATTTTAACTCCTCCTTACGTTTAGTCTCTACAAAAAATATAAAATGATTCAGAAAAAAAGAGTCCTTTTTGGGCTCTTTTTTTCAATGATAAGCGCTCGATTAAAAAATCGGCCTTGTTATTGATCATCTCATAAAATGCTTACATGATTATTTGCCTTAAAAATATATAAGGCGTAGCAGTCATTTTATAAATAATCATTATGTTATATCATGCTCAATTTATCAGTTTTTTCTAACGTGCCGGTAGGCATTCTACTAAAGTAGAGCAAATGATTATAGTTGTTGTCATTATTTTCAGCTATGATGCTTAGTACATTCATAGACGATATAGAATGAAACAAGTATGTCGTTTCTCATAAGTATAAATCTAGAGCACATATGCCGACTTGAAGTCAAGTTGACATAAAATTTGCTGTGGATTTATAATGGGAAAGTATGTAAGCGCTTTTATAAAGGGGATGGGGAGTGTTGAATTTTAATGAAACATAAACCAAAATATTTTTATCGGATTTTTCTGCCATTCGTCTTAGTTGGAACTCTTGTTATGATTTTATTTAATGGCTTTGCTTACTTTTTCACGAAGAATTCATTTGAAGAAAAAGTGACGCTCGAGAAACAAGAAAATGTTGTTCAGACGATGAATACGGTGGAGCAAAAGTTACAAACATTAGATTATACTCTAAATTCCTATGTCCACGATCATCCATTTAAGGGGTATATTGAACAACCATTAACAGCAAAGAACTTCGATACGTATCATTCAATTGATAAACAATTAAACTACATGTCTTCCTTCGGACCTAGTCAAACAACAATTGATTTAGTAAGTTTACAAGGGAACTGGATTATTAATAAGGATGGCTTACAGCAGCTTACTAAAAGCAAACGAGAAGAAATATCAGAGAAATATCTATCTTTACAACATTCTTCAACATGGCTAAAGGACGAATCAAATCCAAATGTCCTTGAGCTAGTAAAACTAACTCCCTTCTATCAATCAACGAAAAATGGTGTACTCATCGTAAACATTCGGATGAAATCATTAACAAATCTTATTTATAAACATGCTGAGTCTAGTCCAATATACATTTATAGTCAGGATGGGACGTTAATTTATCAAAGCAATAAGAAGGAAAAGGACGGGATGAGTGAAGATGTATTAACAAGTATAAGGGAGGGGAATCTTAAGCAAACAGGAATTATCGATGTTGATCAAAGTGGTGCAGAAAATTACAAGCTTGCCTATTCAAAGTCAGGGTATAATGGATGGGTTTATGTCTCCAAAATCAATAATTCAGAGTTTACCTATGCAATGAAGCCAACCATTATTGGAACGATTTTAATGAGTATCTTTATGCTAACGGTAACGATTATTATTGCTTATATTAGCTCAGATTATTTCTCAAAGCCGATTAAAGAGCTTCTAAATTTTGTTCCGAAAATACAAAACAATGAATATCGAGATGAATTTGAACTAATTGGAAGTTCTATAAGGCAGGTTATTGATAAAAATCAGTCACTTGAACATATTGTGACAAATCAGCATGAACAATTAAAGACATTATTTATGTTAAATTTATTCCATGGACGGATGAATGAAACAGAAATTGAAGAGGAATTACAGGACTTCAATTACCCGCAAAAATGGAATTATTTATATGTATTAGCAATTCAATTTGATAGTTTAGAAGATAATGCATATACGAGAAAGGACAAAGATCTGTTATTGTTTTCGATAAATCAAATTGTATCAGACATCATTCGTGAAGATGAGAAGCTAACTCCTACTGTTATCGATTCAACTACACAGGCAACAATTTTTATTTGTCAGAATAAAAACTTCGAACAACATAATTTAATTATTAATCAATACGCTGAAAAAATTCAAAAAACGGTTAAGGAAATATTCAATTTAACAATTAGCATCGGGGTTAGTAGTCCGTTTGAAAGGCTAACAGATTGTAAGCAAGCACTTAAGCAAGGGATTGAGGCGTTAAAATTCCGCTTAAAGGTTGGAAAGGAATCAGTTATTTTCTATGAAAGTGTGTCAGCGATTTTTAATTCACAGCAAATAAAAACATATTTTCCAAAAATCGTAGAGAATCAGCTGTTTGATGCGATAAAACTAGGGGAAAGCGGAAAAGCAAAAGAGCTACTCCATCAATTATTTGCAGATTTATATAAAAATAATACAAATCCCCATGAGCTAGAAGTAAGTATTATGAGGTTTTTAAATGATCTGATTGGATTAATGCAGGTCATGGGAATGGAAACATTAATCATTGAAAATCATAAAACAATCTATAATGCGATTTCTGATATGAAAACCTCTGAGGAAATCGAAATGTTTGTGAAGAATAAAATCATTTATCCGATGGTTGATGCAATTGGTGAGAGAACGGATTCACAAAATAAATCAATATCGGAAAAGATTCTTGCGATTATTCATAATGAATATGATACGGAATTATCTTTGGAAATTATCGCATCCCGTCTTCATTATAATAAAAACTATTTAAGCAGCATTTTTAAGAAGGAGTTCAAGCAATCATTTAGTGAGTATCTTGCACTTTATCGTTATGATATGGCTAAAAAGTGGCTTCTTCAAACAAACATGTCAGTAAAAGAAATATCGGAAAGATTACAATATAAAAATTCACAAAATTTCATTCGATCCTTTCGGAAAATTGAAGGCACAACACCTGGAAAGTATCGGGATTTACATCGAGAAGATTCGTTTTCATTTGAATGAAAAGAGGGTGACTCAAAAGGTTCAGCCCCCTCCAACAAACACTGATATATAGTAAACTAACCTCATCATTAGTTTATATATTGTGTTTGAGGGTCTGAACCTTTGTTTTTGAGTCACCCTCTTATTTTTATGAATAGTTGTAGGAAGCGAAGAGGAATATCCCTCAATCGCATAAGCGCTTACATTTTAATTATGCCTTTACAGAACCAACAAAAGCACCTTTAACAAAGTATTTTTGTAAAAATGGATATAGGATAAGCATTGGTAATGTTGCAACTGTAATAACAGCCATTTTTACTGTTTGAGCAGGTGGTACGATATCGACTGATGTTGCATCTGCCTGCATTCCACTTGAAACGATAACAATTTGACGAAGTAGAACCTGAATTGGCCACTTTGTTGAATCATTGATATAAAGGATTGCGTTTGTATATTCATTCCAATATGCAACTGCATAAAACAGTGAAATGGTTGCAATAGATGGAAGTGATAATGGAAGGATAATTTTAAAGAAAATCATAATATCATTGTATCCATCCATTTTAGCTGATTCTTCTAAGCTATCAGGAATTGCTTGAAAGAAGTTTCTCATAATAATTAAGTTAAATGCATTAATCGCAACAGGGAGAATTAATGCCCAATAAGAATCGATGAGCCCAACATTTCGAACAACGAGGTATGTTGGAATCATACCGCCGCTAAATAGCATTGTAAAGACGATGATAAAATTAATGCCCTTTCTACCATATAAATACTTTCGTGATAATGAATAAGCCATAAAGGCAGTTAAAATCATGCTTACTAATGTACCTACACCTGTTACACCAATTGATACGGCAAAGCTTCTAAATATAGTTGGTGTTGAAAAAATATATTGATATGCATCTAATGTAAAGGTTGTTGGAAAAAGGATAAATGTTTTTTCAACAACCTCTTGTGTTGTTGCGAATGAACTTGAAATGACATTCACAAATGGGATAAGACAGGCTAGAGCAATAATTAATAAGATGGTGTAGTTAAAAAAGTTAAAGAGACGACTACCTAGTGATTTTTCGTGCATTTGCTAAATCCCTCCTTGTAGAATAAATAGTTACCTTTATGTGTTGCTTTGATCACACTATAGCAATCGTAAGAATGGTACGTCTATAATCATCTTTACATAACCTTACTAGGTTCAGTATTCGTATGAAAACATGTATTGTTACATTGTCCATTTAACGATAATCAATAAGGAGCAATCGTAATCATTTTCTTAGATAATATCGAGAAAGCGCTTACTAAAACTGTCAGTACTGCGTTTCTAACGGAATGATTGTAGACGTAATACGAAAAAATAACGTACCTTTAGCTTGTAAACAATAAGGGGAATAAAACTAAAGGAGGTATACGTTGTGAGAGATGCACCCGTTCCTGTAAGAAATCAACATGAAGCTCCACCTGCTATCGATAAGAAAGCACTCAAGCAAGAACTAAGGCGAAGGAACATCGCGAGCATTGGTCGAAACAAATACTTATATTTTATGATTTTACCCGGTCTCTTGTACTTTATTATTTTCAAGTACGTTCCAATGGGGGGCCTCATTATTGCCTTTCAAGATTATCAGCCCTTTTTAGGGATATTCGGCAGTCCATGGGCAGGCTTTAAGCATTTTATCCGTCTATTTACAGAGCCGACGTTTTTTATGTTGTTATCGAACACATTGTTTTTATTTGCGCTCAATTTATTTATCTTTTTTCCGATACCGATCATTATTGCGTTAATGCTAAATGAGGTACGAGTAAAAATGTTTAAAAGCGCAATCCAAACGGTGATTTACATCCCGCATTTTATGTCATGGGTTATCATCGTTTCGATTTCCTACGTATTCTTAACTGTTGATGGTGGGGTTATTAACGAGCTCATTGCGAAAGCAGGAGGAGAGAAGATTAATTTCCTTACTGATGGCGGTTGGACGCGAGCAATGTATATTCTGCAAATCATCTGGAAAGAGATGGGCTGGTCAACAATCATTTATTTGGCAGCGATTACAGCGGTTGACCCGCAATTATATGAAGCCGCAAAAATGGATGGGGCAAATCGTTTTCGGCAAATATGGCATGTAACATTGCCGGCGATCCGTCCGGTAATTATTATTCTTTTAATCTTAAAAATAGGTCAAACACTCGATTTAGGCTTTGAGCATGTTTACCTATTATTAAACTCATTAAACCGTGAATCGATTGAAATTTTTGACACATACGTTTATACGGCAGGATTGAAGAACGGTCAATTAAGCTATAGTACAGCAGTTGGAATGTTTAAAGGACTCGTTGGCTTAATTCTCGTCATAGGAGCTAATAAGCTAGCGAAAAAGTTTGGTGAGGATGGATTGTATTAACAACAAAAATGATAGCGGTTTCAGGGTGGGGAAAGGAGGTTCATAAAGATGGGGAAAATGGCGGAGCGCTTTAATGAGATTTGCATCCGTATTTTACAGCTTGTCTATCTCAATTTACTATGGATGGCATTTAGTTTATTAGGACTTGTCCTTCTAGGCATTGGTCCAGCTACATTAGCGATGTTTACCGTAATAAGGCATTGGATAAGAGGTAAAAAGGATATTCCTATTTTTTCTACCTTTTGGAAGGCGTACCGCGAAAATTTTATCGAATCTGCAATACTAGGAATTCTTTACTTTGCAGTTGGAGTAGTACTTTATGTAGATTTACTTTTTGTCGAGTCTTTCATGTTACGTACGTTCATTATCATAGTTAGCTTCGTATATCTTGTTTCATTATGCTATATTTTTCCGATTATGGCTCACTATGATTTGAAAAATGTTGTACACAAACTGAAGTATTCAGTTTTATTTGGAATTTCCTATTTACAATATACCTTGCTTTTATTGGTAAGCTTGGCAATTGTTTATCTTGTCCTATTTTTAAACCCTGGCATTTTCACCTTCTTCGGAACAAGTATCGGGTGTTATGTTGTCATGTGGTTTACACATCAGGTGTTTCTGAGAATTGAGATGCAAAATATGAAAAAGCAGTCACATCAGGTTCACTCATAGTCTATAGATTGATGATAAATAAGGGGGATGGAGATCAATGAAAAAGAAGAAACTTGGAAAATTAATTGCGGTAAATGTGTTAGTTGCCTCTCAACTGTTGCTTGCAGCATGCTCAAACAATAGTGAAAAAACAGGTGGTGACTCAAAGGAATCCTATAGTCTAGATTCTCATCTTGAAGTGAGCTGGACTGCAATTCTTCATACACCATCACCACCTACAGATGTCGTTCTCGATAAGATTGAAGAAGCAACAAATACAACAATTAACTTTAATTGGGTTCCGGATGCATCAAAGGAGGAGCGTATTACAGCAGCCCTTGCTTCAGGTGAATTATCAGATATTGTTTCATTAACGATGTTAACGAATTCCTCTGTTAGACAATCATTGAAGTCAGGCATGTTCTGGGATGTAGGAGAGTACCTTGATGATTATGATAATTTAAAGTTAATTTCTGAGGATATACGTAAGGCAGCATCAATTGATGGAAAGCTATATGGGGTACCGTTTCAAAAGGACCTAGCTCGCTCAGGATTGATTATTCGAAAGGATTGGCTCGATAAACTAGGCTTAGAAGTACCTAAAACATTAGACGAATTATACGAGGTAGCACGAGCATTTACCGAGGATGACCCAGACGGCAACGGAAAAGAAGATACTACTGGCTTTGGTGACAGAAGTGATTTAAGATACAGTAGCTTTAAAACATTAAGCTCGTATTTTGGAACACCAAACGGATGGGCAGTAGATGAAAACGGAAAATTTACTCCTGAATTTGAAACACAAGCATATAAGGATACAATGAATTATTCAAGAAAATTATATGAAAATGGCTATCTTGCTCAGGATTTTGCTGTAACAGCGAAAACGGATCAGCAACAAAACTTTGCTCAAGGGAAAACAGGGATTTATACAGGAATGGTTGATATTAAAAACTTAAAGGTAATGGCAAAAGGTGTACAGGATCAAATGGAATTAGTGCCTGTAAACAAGATTGCTGGTCCAGATGGAAAATATCATATTTGGTCTGAAAATAGTGGTGTCGGTGGATTAATGGCATTTCCTAAATCAGAGGTCGAAAGCGAAGAAGAGTTGAAACGGATTTTACAATTTATCAATGATTTAATTGATGAAGAAGTATTCATGCTTATGACAGGGGGAATTGAGGGAACACATTATGAGCTAGGGGAAAATGGTGAATTTAAGGTTTTAGATGATGCGTTATGGCAAAAGGATGTTCAACCTTTTGCAAGCTCAAGACCAAGTGAAATCACTCATTCAATAGTTGATGCCGATCCTTCTAAGCAGTTAGCAAATGAATTGATTAAAGAAAATGAGGAATTTGCTATCCTTGATCCGACAGTACCGCTAGATTCAGCTACAGCAAATGAAAGAGGAACAGAGCTACAAAAAATTATCGTTGATGCAACAATTAAATATATTATGGGTGAACTTGACGAAAAGGGCTTTGATGCAGAGGTAGAAAAATGGAGAAAATCTGGTGGCGAACAGATGATAACTGAATATGAAGAGGCTTACAAAAAGAGTCAGGAATAATTTAGTTTAGATTCCTTCTATGAAGTGGGGGATACGATAACCCCCACTTATCTAATTTTTTAAGAAAAGTTGATTCTACGATGCTATTAGGAGGAAATAGATGAAAAAACTAACGAATGTTTTTTTATGTTTAATTCTTTTACTATCAATTTTTCAAAGTGCTAATGTAACAGCAGCAACAGAATTAGAGCAATCTAAACACTATCTAATTAATGATGATTTTGAAAATCAACAAATTGGTAGTTTACCAGATGGCTATTTATATAGTGCTTCTGTAGAGGGAGTGACTGAAGAAACAAGTGCTGTTTATACTGATCAAATACCAGCTGATTCAACAGGTAATACGTCAGCAAAGGGATTAAGAGTTTTTGATAATGATAGTGGAGCCTCTAAGCGAGCTAGAACGATTGTAACAAAACCATTTGCACCTCAAGAGGGAAGCTTTGTCGTTGAATTGGATATGATGGAGCCAAAAGCTGTAGGGAACTCATATCCTTTACGTATAGAGGACAAGGAAAATGGAAAAACAGCGTTCATCATTGAAATTTCAGGCTCAAGCATCGGTTATAGAGGAAGCGATGGAACGTTTAAAGCTTTCACTTTTGAAGGAAAGAATATTCCGTTAGAAGGAAACAGCTGGTATCATCTCAAGCTATTAGTTGATATGAATGATCAGTCAGTTGAGATGTATATCAATGATGATTATATTGGGAATTTTCCATTTTATGAGGCTGTGACTAGCTTAAACTCTGTTGAGGCCCAAACGGCTGGTTCATCTGTTGGGGATATTTTATGGGACAATTTGAACGTTTATGTAGAACCAACTGATTCACCAAAGGCATTAACAGCAATATCCGGTGACAAAATAGTTGAACTTAATTGGAATCCGGCAAAAGGTGCTTCCTCTTACACAATAAAGCGTAGTACATCAGACGGTGGACCATATGAGACAATTGCAAAGGATATAACGGAAACGAGATATGTTGATAAAGATGTAATGAATAATCAAATCTATTATTATGTAGTATCAGCTGTTAATGCAGTAGGAGAAAGTCAACACTCTAACCAGGTTTCAGTCACTCCAACAGAAATACCAAATCCCCCATCAGCACCTACTGGTTTAACTGCAACTTCAAGAAATAGTCAAATTGATTTAACATGGGACAAATTTGGTGAGAGTAAATCGATTTTGTTTGTTGGTACTGGCATAGCAGCTGATGAAAAAACAATTGCTCATTTAGAAGGAAAGGGTTTTTCCGTAACCTTTAAAAAGGATAATGAAGTTACTTCAGATGATGCAGCTAATTATGATTTAGTCTTTATTGGTGAATCATCAGGGTCAGGGTATATCGGGAAGAAGTTCATCAATTCAAAGGTACCTGTTATCTATGCAGAGCCTTATGTACTTGATGATGTTTATTTAAGCTCAGCTACATCTGGTACTTTTGGAAGCTATGAAAATCAAACATCAATTCAAATAAAAACTAGCCATCACCCCCTTGCAGCAGGACTTCAAGGTACAGTAAAAGTGTATTCTCAAGCAGGTAGTATGAATTTTGGAAAGCCATCTGATGAAGCGATTATTATTGCGACTGCAGCAAACGATGAGGAAAAGGCAACGATTTTTGCCTATGAGGCTGGGGCGAAAAATGTTAATGGAGACCCTGTTCCTGCACGGCAAGTTTCTACCTTTTTATTCGCTGGACAGGAAGATGCGCTCACTTCAGAAGGCTGGAAGTTGATTGATGAGGCTGTAAAATGGGCGCTTGGTATCGATGAAAACGAAGCTGCTTCAAACGTAACTTATAATGTAAAGCGAGCGACGGTAAATGGTGGGCCTTATGAGGTAATTGCAAGCAATGTTGAAGGTACAAGCTATCGTGATACAGGACTTGATAACAACAGAAACTATTTCTATGTTTTATCAGCAGAAAATATCGGAGGAGAAAGTGAAAACTCTTTGGAGGTTAAAGCTATTCCAAGTGCACCGTTACAATCACCAACCGAATTGTCTGCTACTAGTGGTGATAATAGGATTACGCTAAACTGGAAGGCGGTTGATGGAGCAACCTCTTATGAAATCAAGCGCAGTAAAATAAAAGGGAGAAACTATGAAACAGTAAAAAGCGATGTAAAGGAGACGACATATACAGATACTGGATTAACGAATGGCGAAGAGTATTATTACGTCATTAGCGCAAACAGTGAAACAGCCAAAAGTGCTAATTCTGAACCTTTACGAGCAATCGCAACGTCAAAAAATGGTGTTCCTGATGTTCCAGTTAATTTAAAAGCAAAAGCTGGAGATTCTCAAGTGACATTACAATGGGATGAGGTAAATGGAGCTGACTCCTATATCGTTAAGCGTTCAACATACAAGGAAGGAGAATATAAAGTCATTGCATCGAACATTCCCCTTACAAGCTTTCAGGATGTTGGCTTAGCAAATGGAGAAACGTATGATTATGTCATTTCCGCAGTTAATGAAAACGGAGAAGGTTTTGACTCAGAACCAATTGCAGTGACCCCGGCAAAGGTGTTAATAGTTGCAAAGGAAGGTGCAAGCTATAGAACAGTTCAAGAAGCAATAAATGCTGTACCAGATAATAGCACAAAACGACATGTAATTTACATTAAAAACGGTGAATACCGCGAAAAAATAACGATTCCTAAAACAAAAAGCAATCTAAGTCTAGTAGGTGAAAGCAAGGAAGAGACAGTACTTGTTTATCAAGATAATGCAAACACACCTGGTCCTGATGGAAATCCGTTAGGAACATCTAAAAGCTCAAGTATGTTTATATATGCAAATGATTTTATTGCAAAAAATATAACGATTCAAAACGATTCTGGACAAGGTACAGGGCAAGCGGTAGCTGCTTATGTACAGGGGGATCGAGCTTACTTTGAAAATGTGAGATTTCTAGGCTATCAGGATACATTATATACTCATCAATCAAGACAATATTATCAAGGCTGTTATATCGAGGGGGATGTTGATTTCATCTTTGGTCCGGCAACAGCTGTATTTAATGATTGCCAAATTCATAGTAAACGAGATGGAAGCATGATTACTGCTGCAAGCACACCTCAGGAAAGTGAGTTCGGATATGTGTTTATGAATTCAACAATTACTTCTGACGAAGGAATAGAAGGAGTGCGCTTAGGCAGACCTTGGCGTCCATATTCAGCTGTAAGCTATATTAATACAAAGATGGATTCATCTATTGCACCTGACGGATGGGATAATTGGAGTAATGTGGCAAACGAAAAAACTGCTAGATATTCAGAGTTTAATTCCTCAGGTCCAGGAGCAAACTCAAAGGCACGTGATCCATGGTCAAAGCAACTAACTCCAGAAGAGGCTAATCAATATACGATACAAAATATATTGAAAGGCAATGATGGGTGGGATCCAACAAGAGTTGGTATTATCCCAGTTACTGAGATTTCGGCACCAATTATTACACTTGATCAAAGTGATTCGATCGTTAATAAATCAAGCTTTACTATTTCGGGTAAAGTAGATAAAGAAGCTAAGGTAGTCATTAATGAAAAAGAAATTTCCCTTCGCCAGGATAACAGTTTTAAGGTAAATCTTGACTTAGTTAAAGGGGAAAATCATATCGCTATCAAAGCAATCGATTCAAAGGGGAATGTTGGCATTAAGGTGATCAAAGTTGTATATGACCCAATAAAGCCAGCTATTACACTTGATAGCCTTAAGGCTGAGAAAAAGGGAAATCACTACAACACAGCATATAACCCGTTCCCAATATCAGGGAAGGTGAGTGAAGCTGGATCCATTCAAATTAATGGTGAAAAAATCAAACTTGCGGATGATTTCACCTTTACATCACACGTTCGCCTTAAACCAGGAATGAATACAGTAACAATTACTGCGATTGATCTTGCAGGTAATCAGTCTAAGCCAGTAACAATTAAACTAGTTCCTAAGGGTCATGCAGTAGAGGAAGGCCCCGTAAAAATTGTGAAAAGTGAAGCTATTAATGCAAATACTGTTGAGATTACGTTTAATAGTAAATTAAAAAGCTTTGATCCTACTGATTTGGAATTGCAGACAGCAACGAACGATTGGGCTGACCTTAATCCGGGATTGAAGTCAACATTAACAATTGAAGATGTTTCCACACGAGTGAATAAGGACAACCAAACGGTTGCAATTTTCAAAACGAAGGAAGCGTTTAATCAAGATGGAACCGTTCCTTCGCAAAAAACAGAGGATCCATTTCATATTCCTTATTTAAATGCACCGTATTACACTGGTAATCGAGAAAATGACATAAAGCAAGCAGACTATCTAGTAAGCTGGCAAATGGACCATGGCGGTTGGTATAAAAATATGGAGGATAAGTACAACAGACAATGGGACGGTAAGGAGCCAAAATCTGAGATGTATACTCCAGAGGCTGGAGAGTTAGGTGTCATTGATAATAATGCGACAACAAATGAAATTCTGTTTTTAGCCTTGATGTATAAGGAAACAGGGGATAGCAGATATAAGGATTCCGTATTAAAGGGGATACGTTACCTTCTTGAGGCACAATATGAGACAGGAGGCTGGCCACAAGCATACCCTGCAAGAGGAAATTATTCGGATTATGTTACTTACAACGATAATGCGATGATAAGGGTAATGAATGTATTAACAATGGTTGCAAATAAGGAATACCCATTTAATACAGATGTTGTAAATGATTCTCTTGTTAACCAAATCAATGCATCATTAGATTTAGGTTTAGATTATATTTTGAAATCCCAAATAAAGGTGAATGGGAAATTAACAGCATGGTGTGCCCAGCATGATCCTAAGACGTATGAACCAAAAGAGGCTCGTTCCTATGAGCATCCATCGATTTCAGGTTCAGAATCAGTAGGAGTTGTCCAATATTTAATGTCACTACCGAACCAAACCGATGATGTAAAGGCTGCTATAAACGGTGCATTAACCTGGTTTGAAGAGGCAAAGCTTGAAGGGGTTAAATACGTTTCTGGAGACCCTGCTGGCATTTATTTTTACCAAGATGAATCGGTTAACACATGGTATCGTTTTTATGAAATTGGTACAAATAAGCCAATTTTTTCTGGAAGAGATGGTGTGATCAAGCATAACATCCTTGAGATTGAACAGGAAAGAAGAGATGGCTACAGATGGGCAGGGGAATGGCCGCAGAAATTATTAAATATTGCAGCGACAACTGGTTATTACGAAGATCGAGTTTTTGTGAATGTTGTTGGTCAGCGCTCTAAAAATGCAGTAGGTGAAACCTTTTCTCTAGGTGAATTACATCGGATTGAGGCAAACTTTTCACAGACAAAATAATTGTTCGAAATAAGGATAGTACAAACATAGCTTTGTGCTATCCTTTTTAATCATCATAATCATTCGATTTAATTCTTTTCGGAATGCCTTTTGTTTTTCTATTCTAATTTAATGATTGTAGCTGTTATAGCTGGAACAAGCTAACATTATTATTTAATAAGAGAAAAATAGATTTATTCAACTGTGCAAACCATATTAGCTTTCTCGTATTGAACATTTATTGCTTGGTAATAACGCTTGCTTTATCATCAGCCCAAACGAAATGTAAGCGCTATTATAAATGAAGTTTTTATTTAAAGGAGGAGTAGAATTGAAGGTGAAAAAGTATTCTCTAGCATTTATGGCTGCATTACTATTGGGTGGATTAGTTGAAATGCCCTTTCCTCAACAGGAAGTGAATGCTGCTTCTGAAGAGGAAAGAAAGGTACTTGCTTTCCCTGGTGCAGAGGGTGGTGGCATGTATGCAAGTGGTGGGCGTGGCTATGACGTATATGAAGTGACAACATTAGAGGATTATAATATCGATGAAGCACCAATAAAGGGTTCGTTGCGGGATGCTGTTAGTAAAGGGAATCGTACGATTGTCTTTCGTGTTTCCGGAACGATACAGCTTAAACAGCCGTTGAAAATTAAGCAAAAGAATCTAACAATTGCGGGTCAAACAGCACCTGGTGATGGAATTGCTGTCGCAGGCTTTGGTACCGATATTTCTGGGTCTGAAAATATCATTTTAAGGTATATGAGATTTAGACCTGGGAGTACAAATATTGAATCAGAGCCCGATGCCTTTGGTGGCAGAGATGTAAAAAATGCAATGATTGATCATATTTCAACAAGCTGGTCCGTAGATGAAACTCTTTCCTTCTATCGAAATGAAAACACAACATTACAATGGAGTATCATTAGTGAAAGCTTATATATATCTGGCCATGTAAAAGGGCGTCATGGATATGGTGGAATATGGGGAGGAGAAAATGCGACATTTGCTAATAATTTAATTTCTAGTCATACAAGCAGACTACCAGCTCTAGGTAATACAGGAAACTCACTTCACCCAGTTTCGAGTACTGATTTTGTAAACAATGTTATTTACAATTGGGGATTTAATTCGACTTACGGTGGAAATGATCAGGAGAATAATATAATGAATAACTATTATAAGCCAGGTCCAGCTACACATGAAAATGTAATGAAGCGGATCGTAAGTCCAGGTCAAAATGGCAAGCTTAGCTGGTTTTATGTAGATGGAAATTATATGCATGGCAATAAAGCTGTATCAGCGGATAACAATTTAGGGATTGAGGATATTAAAAACGGTACTTTTTTCTCTGAAACACCATTTTATGTGCTTGGTCATGACACGTTGAAGATAAAATCAGCTGAACAGGCATATAAGGAGGTTCTTGAAAAATCAGGTGCAACATATCCACGCCGTGATGCGGTAGATGCTCGCATTGTTAAT
This sequence comes from Metabacillus sp. 22489, assembly GCF_052044855.1. Classification (NCBI taxonomy): domain Bacteria; kingdom Bacillati; phylum Bacillota; class Bacilli; order Caryophanales; family Bacillaceae; genus Metabacillus; species Metabacillus sp. 22489. The sequence goes on along the minus strand of NZ_JBQENT010000013.1, from coordinate 64,044 downwards.
GATGTAAAACATGGTACTGGTCGATTTATTAATAATGAATGGGAAACAGGAGGATATCCTGAATTAACGTCATCGGCTGCTCCAATTGATACCGATCACGATGGTATCCCAAATAAATGGGAAGAAGCAAATCGCTTGAATCCAAATAATGCTGAAGATGGTAAAGAAATTACAGCTTCTGGCTATTCAAATCTAGAACTCTATTTAAATTCACTAATTAGTATGGATAAAAAGGCTGAAAACCCGGATGTACAGCTTGTATCGCCAAAATATAATGGCATTTATAAAGCAGGAACCTCCATTAAATTGAAGGCAAAGCTTCAGGATAAACGAAATATTGCAAAGGTAGAGTATTATCAAAATGACCAGAAGATTGGGGAATCAACGAAAGGCTCATTTGATTTTACATGGAATAATGCAGCTGATGGGACATGGTATATTTCCGCAAAGGCGATTGATAAAAATGGAAATGAAACACAAACAACATCAATGCCAATCCATGTAAACACGATGAAGCAATCTGGAGAATGGAAGCCAAAGGATATTGGGAATACGCCACTTAAGGGAAATACGACTAAAACAGATAAAGAACTCATAGTGAAAGGCTCAGGGCGAATTGATAAAACAGCGGATTCCTTCCATTTTGCTTATCAGAAGGTTAAGGGCGATGCCCAGCTAATTGCAAGAATTGATTCATTAACAAAGGTTGATAATAATGCGATTTCCGGATTAATGATCCGCGGAGGTCTTGAAAAGGATGCACCTGCTGCAATGATTAGCACATCTGTAGTAAAGGCAGATAAGCAGGATACTCCATATTCGGTCCATTTCTCTTCAAGAAAGGAAAAGGGTGAGACGATTGTTGCACCAGGTGAAAACGACAGACCCGAGGAAATCGGGGTTCCGTCCTTAAATGGAACAACACTTCCCTATTGGTTAAAGCTTGTAAGAAGCGGAGATTACATTATAGGTTATGCCTCAGCAGATGGTAAAGCTTGGACAGAGGTTGGCAAAGCCGAAATTAGAATTGGTGATGAGGCTTATATTGGCTTTGCAGTTGATGGAGCTAAAAATACTAGTAAGCTCATTTCCTACAATACGGCAATCTTTTCAAATGTTTCACTAACTAGTAAATAAAAATACTGACATGACTAATCTGGTAATAGTTAAAAGAGAAGGGAGTCGCTTTGCGATGAACTTCTCTTTTCTTATTCTCATGAAAGAAGTCCCACTAATCATTCGTGAAAAAGAGTAATCATTTTATCACATTCATAAAGGATAGCCTGCTACATCAAGATTTTGCTCAGAGCCTTACATAATGATTGTAGACGAAATATAGAAAATTGACGTAACTTTAACAGGAGAAGAACAACCTAGGAAGAATATCTGAAGGGAGCATAAGTTGTGAGAGATACACCCATACAAACTAATAATCAATCAGGCGAACCTCTAGTACTAGATAAAAAATCGCTTAAGCAAGAACTAAGGCGAAGGAACATCGCGAGCATTGGTCGAAACAAATACTTATATTTTATGATTTTACCTGGTGTCTTGTACTTTATTATTTTCAAGTACGTTCCAATGGGGGGCCTCATTATTGCCTTTCAAGATTATCAGCCCTTTTTAGGGATATTCGGCAGTCCATGGGCAGGCTTTAAGCATTTTATCCGTCTATTTACAGAGCCGACGTTTTTTATGCTGTTATCGAACACATTGTTTTTATTTGCGCTCAATTTATTTATCTTTTTTCCGATACCGATCATTATTGCGTTAATGCTAAATGAGGTACGAGTAAAAATGTTTAAAAGCGCAATCCAAACGGTGATTTACATCCCGCATTTTATGTCATGGGTTATCATCGTTTCGATTTCCTACGTATTCTTAACTGTTGATGGTGGGGTGATTAACGAGCTCATTGCGAAAGCAGGAGGAGAGAAGATTAATTTCCTTACTGATGGCGGTTGGACGCGAGCAATGTATATTCTGCAAATCATCTGGAAAGAGATGGGCTGGTCAACAATCATATATTTGGCAGCGGTTACAGCAGTCGACCCACAATTATATGAAGCCGCAAAAATGGATGGGGCAAATCGTTTTCGGCAAATATGGCATGTAACATTGCCGGCGATCCGTCCGGTGATTATAATTCTTTTAATCTTAAAAATAGGTCAAACACTCGATTTAGGCTTTGAGCATGTTTACCTATTATTAAACTCATTAAACCGTGAATCGATTGAAATTTTTGACACATACGTTTATACGGCAGGATTGAAGAACGGTCAATTAAGCTATAGTACAGCGGTTGGAATGTTTAAAGGACTCGTTGGCTTAATTCTCGTCATAGGAGCTAATAAGCTAGCGAAAAAGTTTGGTGAGGATGGATTGTATTAAAAGGTTTAGAAATATTTAATGGCATATGTATCATTAATAGCTTCGTAAAAAACAAAGAGGAGACTGAAAATGAAGAAAAAGAAATTCTTTAAAATAATTGCAGTTAATGTACTCGTTGCATCACAGCTTCTACTTGCCGCATGTGGAAATAATAGCGAGAAGGCAGGTAGTGATTCAAAGGAATATAGCTCAGATTCAAAGCTTGAAGTGAGCTGGACAGCGATGCTCCATACACCATCACCACCGACTGATGTAGTATTGAATAAAATTGAGGAAGCAACGAATGCGGATATCAATTTTAATTGGGTTCCTGATGCTTCGAAGGAAGAACGAATTACCGCAGCTTTAGCCTCTGGTGAATTATCGGATATTGTTTCATTAACGATGCTAACAAATTCCTCTGTAAGACAGTCTTTAAAGTCAGGCATGTTTTGGGAGGTTGAAAAGTATTTAGATGACTATGACAATTTAAAGCAAATTTCTGAAGAAATTCGGTCAGCTGCATCCATTGACGGAAAACTATACGGTGTTCCGTTTCAAAAGGATTTAGCCCGCTCAGGTTTACTTCTTCGCAAGGATTGGCTAGATAATTTAGGTTTAAAGGTCCCTACTACCTTAGACGAATTATACGAAGTTGCGAGAGCGTTTACAGAGGATGATCCAGACGGTAATGGGAAGGATGATACAGTCGGCTTTGGTGATCGAAATGAGCTAAGATACGGCAGCTTTAAGACATTAAGCTCTTACTTTGGTACGCCGAATGGATGGGCTGTTGATGAGAATGGAACATTTACTCATGAGGTTGAAACACAAGCTTATAAGGATACGATGAACTATTCTAGAAAGCTTTATGAAAATGGTTATTTAGATAAGGATTTTGCCGTAACTGCAAAAAATGACCAAATGGATAAATTTGCACAAGGGAAGACAGGGATATTTACCGGATTAGTTGGTGTCACAGGTTTATTAAATCTTGCTGAAGGCATTCAGGAAGAAATGGAAATTGTCCCGGTAAATAAAATTAAAGGACCAGATGGCAAACATCATATTTGGTCTGAAAATAGCGGAGTTGGCGGGTTACTAGCATTTCCGAAAACAGAAGTGGAATCAGAGGCAGAATTAAAGCGAATTTTGCAATTTATCAATGACCTAATTGATGAGGAAGTTTTCATGTTAATGACAGGTGGAATTGAAGGCACACATTATGAAATTGATGAAAATGGTGCATTCCAAATTATTGATAATGAATTATGGCAAAAGGATGTTCAACCATTCTCAAGCTCAAGACCAAGTGAAATTACTCATTCATTAATAGATGCAAATCCAGCAAAACAGCAAGTAAATGAATTAATTGAAGAAAATGCTGAATTTGCAGTACTCGATCCAACAGTCCCATTAGACTCGCAAACAGCTAGTGAGCGAGGAACAGAGCTGGAAAAAATTATTATCGATGCAACGATTAAATACATTATGGGAGAAATCGACGAAAAAGGCTTTGATGCAGAAGTTGAAAAGTGGAAAAAATCAGGTGGAGATGCGATGGCACAAGAGTTTGAAGAGGCCTACAAAAAAGCACAAAAATAAAATTTTAAAAAATCAAGGTCCTTTCTCTTAATACATAGCTGTTAAGAGAAAGGATACATCCATCCAAGCGATGAAAAGGAGCGAGTATATGGAAAATATCATTATAAATCCAATTTTAACAGGCTTTAATCCAGATCCTTGTATCATTCGAGTTGATGATGATTACTACATTGTTACATCAACTTTTGAATGGTACCCCGGTGTTCCAGTCTATCATTCTAAGGATCTACGACATTGGCGTCATTTAACGAATATTTTAACAGAGCATACGAATTTCTCAGGGAATCCTGATTCGTGTAGTGTCTGGGCTCCTGCATTGAGCTATCACAATGGATTATTTTATCTCGTTTATACCGATGTGAAAAGAGGGAAGTATCCATTTAAGGATGCCCATAATTACTTAATTACTGCAGAGGAGATAACAGGTCCATGGTCAGAACCAATCTTCTTAAATAGTGGTAACTTTGATCCGTCTTTGTTCCATGATGAGGATGGGAGAAAATGGTTGTTAAATGTCTGTTGGGATTATCGGATTGAAGGAAGAAACAAGTCGTATGGCATTTTCATGCAAGAGTATTCCGAAAAGGAAAAGCAGCTAATTGGTCCACTCTATAAAATTTTTGATGGAACTGAATTGAGGAAAACAGAGGCACCTCACATTTATAAGCAAAATGGTTACTATTATCTTATTACGGCTGAGGGTGGAACAGGAAAAACACATGCTGTCACAGTTGCTCGGTCGAAGAAGATAACTGGCCCATATGAGGTTGATCCGAAAAATCCGATGTTAACATCTGCTCATAATGAACAACTAACCTTACAAAAAGCAGGGCATGCAAGCCTTGTTTGTACACAGACAAATGAATGGTTTATCGCCCATTTATGCAGTCGTCCAGTTAAAGGGAAGTATTCGATATTAGGACGGGAAACGGCCTTGCAACGTGTAAAATGGACCGAGGATGGCTGGCTACGTCTTGAAGGGGGAGGAAATGAACCGAAGGATGAAGTGAAGGCCCCTAATTTACCAGTATATCAATTTCAAGAAGATAGCAATGATACTGATGATTTTAATGGCGAAATGTTACATAAAACATGGAATACACTTCGTCGCCCTGCGGATGAATCATGGGTTTCATTATCAGAACGGAAGGGATATTTACGTATTAAAGGCGGAGAATCGTTGCACTCTTTAACAGACCAACATTTGCTTGCAAGGAGACAGCAACATTTTCAATGTGAAGTGGAGACAGCTGTCGATTTTGCGCCAAAGTCGTTTTTGCAAATGGCTGGATTGGTTCTTTATTACAACACAGATAATTATGTGTATTTCTACCTTTCATATGATGAAGAAAAAGGAAAATGTCTTAACGTAATGAAATGTGAATGGGGAGAGTTCGAATATATCCCGCTCATCATTCCGATTGGTGAAGCAAGGGTATGTAAATTAAAGGCAAAAATTGAAGAGGACCTTGTACAGTTTAGTTATGCCTATGAAGGGGATAATTGGAATTTATTGAAGAAACCAATCAGTATTGCCCATCTTTCTGATGAAGGGAATGGCTTTACAGGGAATTTTGTAGGAATATGTGTCCAAGACTTACAAGGAACGAAGCTGCATGCTGATTTTGATTATTTTCATTATCGTCCAATAAATAATAATCTAGAAGGTGATATGAAATGAAAACTATAACAGAAAACTGGGCCCAGCGTATGGTAGATTCAGTAATAGCACGGAGACCATTGCTTTCAAAAGGAATTTATCAAGATAAATGGTCATATGATTATGGGGTTGTTCTTAAAGGTACGGAATTAGTATGGAGAAAAACAGGTGATGCTAAGTATTTTGACTATATAAAGAAAAATATGGATGCGTTTGTTAGTGAGGATGGTAATATACGAGAATATGATATCGAAGCATTTAATATTGATCATATCAATAACGGGAAGGTGTTATTAACACTATATAAGGAAACAGGTGAACAAAAATATAAAAAAGCAATTGATCTTTTACGGACGCAATTACAATATCACCCACGGACAGCTGAAGGGGCGTTTTGGCATAAGAAGGTATATCCATACCAAATTTGGCTTGACGGCCTATATATGGGGGCTCCATTCTATGCGGAATATGTAAAGGAATTCGGTGATGAAGATGAATTTGATGATATTGTGAAGCAATTTATCCTTTGTGTGAAAAATACAAAGGATGAAGAAACAGGTCTTCTCTATCATGCGTTCGATGAAAAAAGGGTTCAACCTTGGTGTCATCCTGAGACAGGTCACTCAGAAAACTTTTGGGGACGTTCGATGGGCTGGTTTGCCATGGCATTAGTCGATACAATTCCTCTCTTCCCTGATGGACATCAAGGTAAACAATTATTACAAGGATATTTAAATGACATCCTCAAGGCGCTCATGGATGTACAGGATAAGGACACAGGTGTATGGTATCAGGTATTAAATAAAGGGGATCGCAAAGGAAACTATTTAGAGGCGTCTGCTTCCTGTATGATTTTGTATGCGATTGCAAAAGGTGTGCGTTTAGGCTATTTAGCAAGAGAATGGCAGGATGTAGCCAAAACTGTCTATCGTGGAATATTGACTGAATTTATAACCGTAACAAAGGATGGCTATGTCAATCTTAATAAAGTATGCCAGGTCGCAGGACTTGGTGGTCCGGATAATCGTGATGGCACGTTTGAATACTACATTAGCGAGCCGATCATTACAAATGATTTAAAAGGGGTAGGAGCGTTTATTTTAGCTGCTGCAGAAATTGAAAACTAATCGGCGAAAGGGGATTGGAACATGGTTTCAACAGTAACGTCAAGCGTATATGATATTAAACAATTTGGTGCAGTCTGTGATGGTTTGACGGTTAATACAAAAGCTATTGCCCAGGCAATTGAAGCATGCTTTAAAGCTGGTGGAGGTACAGTCTATGTGCCTGCAGGGAGATTTCTAACAGGTGCTGTCATTTTAAAAAGCAATGTGAATTTATATCTTGAAGCAGGAGCAGTTCTTATTTTTTCCGAGGATGTGAATGAGTATCCTGTCGTCCAATCACGCTGGGAAGGAGTTAAAAGAGATGTGTATGCATCTTGTATTTATGCAGAGAATAGTGAAAATATCTCCATTACAGGACATGGAACGTTGGATGGTCAAGGCTCGTTTTGGTGGGAACTGTTCCGGAATAAAGAAAATGAGTATCCAAGACCGAAGCTAGTAAGCTTTGATTCTTGTAAACACGCAACCATTTCTGGAATAAAAATGATTAATTCCCCAAGTTGGACTGTGAATCCGATTTGCTGTGAAGATGTGACGATTCACAATATAACAATTGTCAATCCGAGTGATTCTCCTAATACAGATGGAATTGACCCAGAGTCATGTCGAAATGTTCGCATCTCTGATTGTCATATTGATGTTGGTGATGATTGTATTGCAATTAAAGCGGGAACAGAGGATACGGTTGAACGAGTAGCATGTGAGAATATTACGATTACGAACTGCACGATGATTCATGGACATGGTGGAGTTGTATTAGGGAGTGAGATGAGCGGTGATATCCGCAATGTTACAGTAACAAACTGTGTATTTGAAGGAACAGATCGTGGAATCCGCCTGAAATCAAGAAGGGGACGTGGCGGAATTGTCGAGGATATTCGTGTTAGCAATATTGTGATGAACGGTGTCATTTGTCCTTTTATCGCAAATCTTTATTATTTCTGCGGTCCACGTGGAAAAGAAAAATATGTTTGGGATAAAAATCCGTACCCAATTACAGAGGAAACACCACGTTTCCGGAGAATTCATTTTTCAAACATTACAGCAAGAGAAGTGAGTGCTGCTGCAGGGTTTCTCTATGGCCTAGCTGAAATGTATGTGGAAGATGTCACTTTTGAGCATGTCTCTGTAGCAATGGCAGAGGATGCTGAGCCTGGATTGCCTGCGATGATGTCTGAGCTTGAGCCAATGAAGCAGCGTGGCTTTTACTGTGGAAATGTATCAGATATCGGATTTTACAATGTGACTGTTAGCAATCATGAAGGTCCTGCCTTTTACGTGGAGAATGGCCGTGATATTGAATTTAGTAAGTGTAAATCAAAGCAGCCGAAAACAAAAGACAAAATGATTGTCTTAAAGAACGTTACCGTGTCTGAGCATGAGCTTTCATAAAAAGGGGAGTTGAAAACATGGATAAACAGCTCCGTAGAAAGAAAATAATTGAATTGCTTGGTGATTTACCAGATTCATCGAGAGAGATTTCTGTTGAAAAAGTTCATGAAGAAATAAGAGATTCATTTGTTGTTGAAGAATTAGTCCTTGATTTAAACGGTCTTGAATTGGTGCCGGCTTATTTTGCTCGTCCACTTGAGAGGAAAGGGAAGCTACCGGTCATTTTATTCAATCACTCACACGGTGGTCAATATCATGTAGGCAAAACGGAACTAATAACGAGCAGCCATTATTTACAAAAACCGTCTTATGCGAAGCAACTAACTGAATTAGGTTATGGTGTTTTATGTATTGATGCGTGGGGATTTGGTGAACGTAGAGGCAAGTCTGAGAGTGAAATTTTTAAAGAGATGCTATGGAAAGGACAGGTCATGTGGGGAATGATGGTGTTTGATAGCATCCGTGCAATTGACTACTTACTTACTAGAGATGATGTTGATTCTTCGAGAATTGCAACAGTTGGAATGTCAATGGGTGGACTTATGTCTTGGTGGTTAGCAGCACTTGATGAAAGGGTTACAGTCTGTATCGACATTTGTGGTCAGGTTGATGCTTCGTCATTAATCAAAGTACGCGGCCTTGATCATCACGGTTTCTATTCATATGTTCCAAAGCTCGTCAAATACTTTCAAACAGCAGATATCCAAGAATGCATTTCACCACGTCCTCATTTAAGTGTTGTTGGTACGTATGACAGACTAACTCCTTATGAAGGGCTATGTAAAATTGATGAGGCGTTAACAAAGTGCTATGAACAGGAAGGGTACTCTAAGCATTGGAAAATGGAGCGTTATCATTGTGGGCATATAGAAACAGCAAGCATGCGTAACAAGGTCTGTTCGTTTTTACAAAACTATTTATAGGGTGATAGAGATGATTGTTGCACAGGATGGAACGGGACAATTTACGTCGATACAGGAGGCTATAAACAGTATTCCAAAAGACAATAAAACCGATGTAACGATTCAGATTAAAGACGGAGTGTATAAGGAAAAGCTTGTCATTGATAAGCCTTACATTACGTTAGAAGGAGCATGTTATGAAAACGTTAAAATAACGTACGATGACTATGCATTAAAACAGCTCCCTAATGGAGAAAAAATGGGGACCTTTGCAACCTACACAGCACTGATAACAGGTGATTATTTTACCGCAAAAAACATAACATTTGAAAACTCGGCTGGCTGTGGATCTGTCGTTGGGCAAGCAGTAGCTGTCTATATTGATGCAGATATAATAAGGTTTGAGAATTGTGCCTTACTCGGTCATCAGGATACGCTATTCATCGCCCTATTGCCACCGAAGCCTATCGAAGGGAATCGTTTCGGAGGTCCAAGGGATGGATTGGAACGCAAAGTTGGCAGAAGCTATTTTCATCACTGCTATATAGAAGGTGATATCGATTTTATTTTTGGTTCAGGTAAAGCCTTTTTTGAAGAGTGTGAAATCTTTAGCCTAAATCGTAATGAAGAAGTGAACGGCTATATTACTGCAGCTTCAACACCAATTGATGAGCAGTATGGCTTTGTCTTTCACAACTGCCGATTAAAAAGCGGTGCTAACAGCAGGACGGTTTACCTAGGGAGACCGTGGCGTGATTATGCGAAGACAATCTTTATCAACTGCTGGATGGGAGCTCATATTAAGGAAGAGGGCTGGCATAATTGGGAGAAGCGACATGCTGAGGAAACTATCTTTTATGCGGAATATAATAGTAGTGGGCCAGGAGGGGTTTGTGATAGAAGGGTGAAATGGTCAAAACAGTTAACAGAAAAGGAAGCACGGGAGTTTTCACTTGAAAATGTACTAGGCTTAAACATGTTAAGAAATAGGAATGACCATAGAGTAACGATTTTTTTAGCAGGGGATTCAACTGTAGAGGATGTTGAGCCTAATAAGGGAAATCAACAGGGCTGGGGTCAGCAATTGCCGCATTTTTTTACGAGCGGAGTAAGGATAATAAATAAAGCAAAGGGTGGACGCAGTACAAAAAGCTTTATTAACGAGGGACGCCTTCAGGATATTTCCAAGTCAATTCAGGAGAATGATTATTTGTTTATTCAATTTGGCCATAATGATCAAAAAATTGAAGATGAATCAAGAGGAACAGAGCCGTGGGGCACGTATCAAATGTATCTTACTCTTTTTATAGATGCTGCAAGGGAACGAGGCGCAAAGCCAATACTCATAACACCGGTTCATCGACGGAATTTTGTCGATGGTCATTTTGTCGATGCTATGGGTGAATATCCAGCTGCAATGAAAGAGCTTGCTGCAAATCTCCATGTACCTGTTATTGATTTATGGGAAAAATCGCGAATTTTTTATGAAAAGCTTGGTGAAGAAGAAACGAAGCAGCTATTTGCTTGGTATGAGCTAGATAATCCAGATAAGCCTCAGGATAATACGCATTTTAGCAAGTATGGAGCAAAAAAAATTGCTGAGCTTGTCATCGAGGGAATAAAGGAGCTAGAATTGGATATTTGCCATTTTCTAATTGAACAGCAGGAACAAGTAAAATAATTTGATAATCTATCAAAATTACTGTACTTTACAAAATGAGCTAATATAATAGGTTAAGCCCAAATCATCAAAAAGATTTGGGCTTTTGCTTAATATTTTACATACTGACTGGTTGATTTAATTGTCTTGATCGTTTTACTAAAATCATTATCCCTGCTGTTAGTAATAGAATGGGTAGGATAATGGTAAATAAGGAAAGAACTCCAAGGATAATAAAGAGCGTTGCTGCAACACGTGGGTACTTATTTATTATAAAGACTCCAACAAAATTAACGACAGTCAGAAGAATCGAGCATGTCAGAATGAACCCCATAAACCCTTGGGCAAGATTTATCATTTCGTCCAAAAATTCGTCCATTGTCATTTCTAAATTATTTTTTTCTAGCTCTTCTGCAATGACAGGATCGTTACTATATGCATCGTGTAAAAAGTCCTTTAATGCAGGATTGTCAATTTGAAGAAAGATAATCAATACAACAAGTGCTCCTAGCAAAAAGAGAACACCAGAAATAATTGATAATATTTTTGGAACCTTTAAGTTTAACGTCATTGTTTCACCTCTAATTTAGTCATCGTATATATTATATATTTCATTTAAACTAAAATCTATCATAATATACAGAAAGTGGGTATCTCTATTATTTTACCTTTATTTATGAAAAAAAATATGTTATAACTTTATCCAACTATAAAGGGAAAATATGTAATCAAGGATGAAGACGAATGATAAAAAAGAGGATTTGCAGGATAGTAGCAGTGATGTTTGTTATGCTCGTCCTTTATTTCTTATGGACAGCAATCAGCATTTGGTCGTTTGCAAATAAAATGGAGCTTGAACAATCAGATGCTGCAGCTGTATTAGGAGCTGCTGCCTGGGGAGATAAGCCTTCGCCTGTTTTTCGTGAAAGGATTAATCACGCGATTTGGTTGTACGAAAATGGCTATGTTTCAAAGCTTATTTTTACAGGTGGGAAAGGAAATGGAGCAAAGTATGCTGAATCTGAGGTTGCAAAAATCTATGCGATCAAACAAGGTGTTCGGGAAAATGATATTTTAATAGAAACGAACTCAAAAATGACAGAAGAAAATCTTGAAGAGGTAAAGAAAATTGCTATTAATGAAGAATTTAAGACGCTAACAATAGTTAGTGATCCTTTACATATGAAACGAGCAATGGCGATTGCCCATCATCTTGATTTAAAAGTTAATTCCTCCCCTACACAAACCTCTGTATACAAAACATTAAAAACGAAAGGTCCATTTTTGATTAAGGAGACGTTTTATTACATTGGCTATAAATTATTTACTTTGTATTAAAGAAGGGTGATGCTAATGATACATCTCTACCATTATTATGAAAAAAGAGTTGGTCCTTTCAAAAGTCTAACTCAATTGGAGGATAATGAAGCCGAAGCTATATTAAAGAAGCTTCGGTTGGAAAATAAAACATTTGCTGCTAGAAGAAGTCAGCAATATTTAGAGCATAGAAGAGAGATTGAACGAAAGGTTAAAGAGCTATTTATTCAAAAGGGAGGGAAACCGATAACGTCTACACCACATTATTTTGTTTATGAACCATGTCCCTGGTTGCTTGAATGGTTTGAAGATGGAAAAGAAATTCGAATACCATTGAGTTTCTTTAATCCTACTGCAATTAGTTTTACATATGGTGATTCCTTTCCAGCAATGAATGCACAGGACGAGAAACCATATAGGGGTCATGTTTATACTTTGGCTGAAATAGAGGGATTAATTACAAAATTTGGTTTACCGCAATTATGGAATGCGGATGGGAAATTAGGACCTGAACGCTATATTGAAGTACAAGTATGGGATGACAACCATCTAAATAAATCTATCTGGGAGGAGTAAAGATGAATTTTATTTTACTATTTGGACCTCAAGCAGTTGGGAAAATGACAGTCGGCCAGGAGCTTGAAAAGAGAACAGGCTATAAACTTTTTCACAATCATATGACAATTGAATTGCTTCATCCCTTCTTCGGGTTTGGAGATGAAATGTGGAGAATATCAGATGTCATACGAGAGGAGATTTTTAAATCTGCCTCGAAAATCCAATTAGATGGATTGATTTTTACTTATGTATGGGCATTTAATATGCAAGAGGATTGGGATTTCGTAGAGAAAACAAGTCGGATTTTTGAAGAAAATGGGGATAATGTTTATTTCGTAGAGCTTGAGGCTGATCTAAATGTTAGGCTTGAGCGAAATCAAACACCAAATCGATTAGCACATAAACCGACAAAACGGAATATTTTCCAATCTGAAACAGAGCTGAAAAATTCAATGGAGAACTATCGTTTAAACTCGAGTGTCGGAGAAATAAAAAGAAAAAACTATTTAAGAATCAATAATACACATATGACTTCACAAGAAGTAGCGACACGAATTCAAGAGACATTTCATTTTACTAGCAAATAAAACAGCCATTTTAGAGGATAGCTGTTTTATTTGCGTTATAATATATTATAAGCTTTTAAGTGTATAAAGATCATTCCTTCTTTGTTTAAGTAGCGGAAGTTCTCTCCTCACCTTTTCTACCTGTTGTAGGTTTAATTCAACGATCATGTAACCTTCCTTTTCATCAAGCTGCTGAACAATCTCTCCCCATGGTGAAACAGCAATGGAATGTCCGTAAGAAGTATAGCTTGCTGATAAATCACGTGCTGGGGCGCATCCGATCATAAATACTTGATTATCTAAGGCGCGATTTCGAAATAAAACATTCCAATGAGCTGGTCCTGTAGTCATATTAAAGGCGCCAGGAACGATAATCACTTTTGCTTCTTGATCAACCATTAATCTTGATAGCTCGGGAAATCGAATATCGTAGCAAATACAAAGTCCAATTTTCCCAAACTCAGTATCGAATACAGTTATTTCGTTACCAGCTGTTAATGTATCTGATTCTTTAAATCGCTGACGACCCGCTACATCGATATCAAATAAATGCATTTTTCGATGCTTAGCAATTTTCTCGCCTTTACGATTAAATACATAGGACGTATTAAAAATATGATTATTCTCATCCTTTTCTGGCATTGAGCCAGCAACAAGGTATATCCCGTATTCCTTCGCGAAATTTGCCATTACACGATAGCATTCTCCACCTTCTCGTTCTGCGTAAATAGGGAAGTTTGGCGTTTCATATGGGCAACAAAACATTTCAGGTAATATCGCTATATCAATTCCTTCCTTTACAGCATTTTTAAAATATTCATTTGCTGTGTCGATATTTTTTTGTTTATCCTCGTCAACGCGCATTTGTATAATAGCTGCCTTTATCTTCATCACCTATACTCCTTTCCTTTACTTAGTTTCATAAATTCAATATAGTTTATTTTCATAGTAGTCGCAATTTATTATGGATGGTGTACACTTATCATATTTTTTGACCAGGATAACTTATGCTATAGTTAGGGAAATGAAAAAGCGAAGGCGAGTGAATGTAATGACAACAGAAAAACTTTATTATGAAAATCAATACATTCGTTCATTTTCATCAAAGCTACTTAAACAGGGTAAGGATGAAAATGGACGTATTTACATAGTGTTAGAGAAAACGGCTTTTTATCCAACTGGTGGGGGACAACCTCATGATACTGGGACAATAAACGGGATAAATGTGGTTGATATCGTTGAAGTTGATGGAGAAATCCGTCATTTTATTGAGAAGCCGATTGATGAACAGAATGAATGCAATTGTGAAATCAACTGGGATCGACGCTTTGACCATATGCAGCAGCATGCAGGACAGCATATTTTATCTGCAGCTTTTGAGGAGACTTATGGTTACAAAACGATTAGTTTTCACTTAGGTAAGGAAATTTGTACGATTGATTTGGATATAGCTAATCTTACAGAAGAAGAAGCTGATGTTGTAGAGAAGCTAGCAAATCACATCATCATTGAAAATCGCCCGATTGAAGCGAAGTGGGTAACAGAGAGTGAGCTTGAGCATTACTCCTTACGAAAAGAGCTTTCTGTCTCGGAGAATATTCGCCTTGTAATTATCCCGAGTTTTGATTATTACGGCTGTGGAGGAACACATCCTAGCTCAACAGGGCAGGTCCAATCACTAAAAATTTTACAATGGGAGAAGCAAAAAAAGCATACTCGTGTGCAATTTGTTTGCGGTAATCGAGTGATAACCCAGCTCAGTCAAAAACAGAAGGTTATCCAATCTCTAACAGGGATTTTAAATGCTCCGCAGGACAAAATGGAGGAAGCTGCTAATCGAATCCTGAGGCAATCGAAGGAGTTTGAAAAAAATCTAGATGAGCTGAAAAATAAATTGCTAGATTATGAGGCTAGTACGTTAATAAATGAGCAGCAGATGGTTGTTAATATAAAAATCGTCAAGAAAATCTTTTATAATTACTCTATTCCAGATCTACAGAAATTAGCTAGAACTATTGTGGGAAAAACAAATGATGTTCTTGTTTTCTTTATTAATGAACAGGAGGATAAGCTACAGTTTGTTTGTGCAAAAGGAACTGAGCTCCCTTTCAATATGAATGAGGTAGTAAAGAGGAATATCCCGCTTGTTAACGGAAAAGGTGGTGGAAATGATTCGTTTGCTCAAGGGGGCGGAGAGAAGGTCTTATCAGCAAATCAATTAATGGACGAGTTGGTCAGCTCGGTTCGTACTCTTAATAATGGAAAATACTCTTAACATATAAGAGATGAAAAGGGATTGAATGAAGCAAAATAGAGAGAAAGAAACAAAAGGCTTGAGTCATATATGAATACAAAAAAGAAATTTCCTGATCATTTTTATTATCGGTAATAGGATTAATCTTTTACAATTCATTGCTTAGTCTTGGAGATTGAAATGAAAGCGGCTGTTCAAAGGAGCAGTCGTTTTTTTTGATTACTTGGATCTAGAATTAGATGATGTCATAAGTCGTCATGAAATGGATATATGTAAGTTTGATGAATGATATTATTTTGGATTATTTGAGTCCAGATGAGGTTATTATTAAAGTGAAGTATTATAAAGAATACAACGAATAGAGCTCTGATAGAACCTGGTCATACCATTTAAATTTAAGTGTATTGGGGGGATGAAAAAATGAAAAAAGTACTTACATTTGGTGAAAAACAAAAAGGAAAGCAATACATGCGAAGACCAGCCGTCTATTGCTTAATATTCAATAAATCGAGAGACAAAATAGCGATTATTCAAACAAAGGATCATCATTATTTGCTTCCAGGCGGTGGAATAGAAGCTGGTGAAACACATGAGGAATGTTTAAAAAGAGAAGCGCTTGAAGAGATAGGAATGGAGTTAGAAATAGGTTCTTTTATAGGTTGTGCACAAAACTACTTTTATTCTAAAAACGAAAATATCTATTATCTCAATGAGGGATATTTTTATTTATGTAATCAATTGAAACTAATAGGTGAGCCAGCAGAGGCAGATCATACCTTAAAATGGGTAAATCCACATCATGCGATTGAAACATTAGTCCATGCTCATCAAAGTTGGGCAGTGAAGGAGGCTATTAAACGATATTTTCTTAAGCATGGAGAGTAAATGAATAATGACAGATGATAATAGTGGAGGATTACTGTTGTTTAATTAAAAAAATCACGAGATAAGGCCTGTTACTCCTTTTTACTTGATCAATGATATATTCCATATAATTGAAAATAAATAATATTTTTAAACGAAATACATTTATATCATAGGTAATATCAATATAATAAAACTTAATACTAAAAAAATACAAATGAGGGATATACATTGAACTGTTTAGTAAAGGGGTTTTACAGCTTAGTTACTGTTTTCATATCTATAACCTTGTTTGGGGTTATTTTATATTTCTTGCAGTCAGGTAAACTAGAATATGCTCCTAGTTCTATCCTCTTGTTAATTTCACCTTTAGTTCTAGCATTATCAGGTATCGTTAAATATATGTTCTTTACTAATAAGGCTAGCATAAACACTAGAAAAAAATTTACTCTTCAATTATTGGTTATTAGTTCTTTATTGTTTTTTGTTTCTCTTTATTTTTTTATCACTAATTTTAATAACAGTCACCTATCTATAGCAGGAATTTACTTAGTTTGTACAGTCTCAATAATCTATGACCTCTTAGACTCAAAAAAACGAATGAAAACAAATAATATTTAATGGGAAAGCTCTGATTATTCGTTTTTTAGATCAAACTGTATTATTTTCTGTCATAATCCTTTAGAGAGTAAGCCCAAAAAGTTTGTTTCTTTTACTTATCATCTCAACTTTTGATCAATAGAAGGTAAGTAAATTATTTTTGAACCACATCCCACATCCTTTTACAGCCCCCTAAAAATTCATTTTTTTGTAATGCTTATTATATTGAATAGTAATATGGATAATACATTTAAGAATTAACAAAGAAATGGCTGGACAAACTAACCTATACAAATTTTTAGGAGGGCATTTGATGAATGATCAAAACCATAGGACGAAAAGCTCTGCGTCAGAGCTAGGTCTAATTTGGTCACAATATATGAATGATAGCTTATCATCCTGTGTTCTTAAATATTTTATTAAAAATGTTGAAGATGAGGAGATTGGTGATGTATTGCGTTATGCTTTTGAATTAGCAGAAGCACATCTTGAAAAGGTTAGATATTTCCTAACTCAGGAGAATTACCCGATTCCAAAAGGATTTTCTGATAAAGATGTTAATGTTAATGCACCAGCTCTATTTACAGATACATATAAGCTTGTATATATACAGATAATGGCAATACATGGATTGACGAGGTATGCTGCTGCTGTCAGTAGTTCCTTACGTGAGGACTATATTAATTATTTTATTGACTGTACGAATGAAACTGCGAAATTATATGCTAGTTCTAGCAATGTTTTATTACAAAAAGGAATTGTCAGTAAGCCTCCTACACTAAATAATCAACAAAAGGTTGATTTTGTAACGGATCAATCTTTCTTAACAGGGTTTCTTGGTGAGCGTAGACCATTAAATGCGGTTGAAATAAGTGGAACATATCTCAACATGCAAAAAACAATGGTAAAAATGGTGCTTGAGCTAGGATTTGGTCAGGTGGCTAAATCTAAAAAGGTTCGGGAATATATGGAACGAGGACGACAGGTTTGCCAAAAGCATTTTGATCGTCTTACAACAAAGGTGAAAAAGGACAATTTACATATACCTAGAACCTTTGAGACAGAGGTTACTGATTCAACGGTTGCTCCCTTTTCAGACAAGCTAATGCTTTTTCATATAACGGCACTTCTTTCTTCGGCAATAGGCTATTATGGCGAGGCATTGGCATTATGTCAAAGAAGAGATTTGGCCGCTGCTTATATACGTATGATAACAGAGATAGGGTTGCTAGCAGAGGATGGAATGAATCTATTAATAGAAAATGGCTGGTTTGAACAGCCTCCAATAGCTACTGACCATGAAGGGTTGGCAAAAAGTGATTAAATGAAATTGCTGGTGGCATTTGTCTTAAATAATTGGAATTTCATTGTGCAGATTATATTGAAGCATCTATCAAATGATTTAGATAGGTGCTTTTTTTGTTATGGTTAGTAAATTGTTAATGGATTAACGTTTCAAAGAAGGATAAATGTTATACTATAATTAACAATTTAATCTGTTTAAAAGGAGACGATAGTATTGAAAATCAATATGCTTATTTCTCTCACTTCAATAAAAGAACAACAGGAAAATAATAGATATGAAATAGGGATCAAAACTTTTGAGTCATCGATTCGTCCAATTAAAGGAGATATTATTGATGACCCTGGATTTGATTCACGGTTTCATAATGGGTATGAGGTTGTAAAAGTGACGATTAATTATGAGCAAAATGAATGCTTTGTTTCTCTACATCCACTTGCTATCGAAATAGAGGAAATAAGTATCAATGACTATATAGAAAAGCTTGTAGCAAATGGATGGCGTATTGTTTCAAAAGAAGAGTTAGTCAATAGTTAAAAATATAAAAGTGAGAGTTAATGTTGAGCATTTCTTATCATAAAGAGAAATGCTTTTTTTATTTGTCTATGACTTGGAGACGCTATATAAGGAATATCCATTCAACACTGGTATAGGGTTATGTAACAGAATGTTTTAGAAATGTGGAAATTGGAGTGTGAGATTAAAAAACTATTAGAGGTCGTTTTGAAGCAGTTATTTGCTTTACGACAATCATATTAATAGGTGTTTAAAAAAATTTATTTTATGATAAAGGAAGGACAACCAATAGCAACACGAAATAAAAATTTATAAAGCTCGATTATCTGTATTAGAGATCTAGGTTTACTTACATCTTTGGAGGACATTATCGTGAAGACAGAAGAGAAATTTAAAAATTCAGGTATTGAAATAGGGCTATATACTTTGGGGGATATCAGTAAAGATCCTCTTTCAGGGAGAAAAATTAGTGCAGAGCAACGGATGAAGGAAATCGTTGAAGCAGCAAAACTTGCCGACGAAGCTGGACTTGATTTATTTGGAGTTGGTGAGCATCATCGTTTGGATTATGCTGTTTCAGCTACTCCAGTTATGTTAGCGGCGATTTCACAGCAAACAAAACAAATTAAATTAACAAGTGCGACGACCGTATTAAGTACAGTTGATCCGGTTCGGCTTTATGAGGATTTTGCAACTTTGGATTTACTTTCAGGTGGGCGTGCCGAAATTATTGCTGGTCGGGGAGCGTTTCTAGAATCATTTCCATTGTTTGGTTTTAATACAAAGGATTATGACGCATTATTTTCAGAAAATATCGATCTCTTTTTACAGCTTAATAAACATGAGAAAATAACATGGGAAGGTCGCTTTCGTTCGTCTTTACATAATGCGGAAATTGCCCCTCGACCGCTCCAGCGTGAGATTCCAATTTGGATAGGGGTTGGTGGGACAAAGGAGAGCGCAGTTCGTGCAGGTCATTTAGGAGTTGGTATGGCTGTCGTTATTCTTGACGGTGATCCATATCGCTTTCAACCATTAGTAGATATTTATCGTAAAGCTGGATTAGAGGCAGGTCATGATCTCCAACAATTACAAGTAGCAGTAACAGGACATGGTTATATTGCAAAGACATCAAAGCAGGCTAAGGAAGAGTTTTATCCTTATTATGCTCATTATAAAGAGTCCGTTTATGAGCAAAGAGGTATGGAGTATACGTTATCTAGAGCGGATTATGATCAAATGGTGGGCGCTGATTCCGCTTTGTTTGTTGGAAGTCCTGAAGAGATTGCTGAAAAAATTCTTCGCCAATATGAGCTTTTTCATCATCAACGGTTTATCGCACAGATTGATATAGGTGGTATTCCTTTTGAAAAGGTTGCGAAAGGAATTGAATTACTAGCTACAGAAGTGGCACCAATCGTGCGTAAAGCGACGAGTAGGTAAAAGGATTATAAAAAGGACCATATTTGGTCCTTTTAATTATTTTTCAAATGGGATTATGCCGGTTGCTTCATCTATTAATCCTTCGTCAACTGTCTCATCAATTTCACTTTGGCTTTGAATTGATGATGAAGTAATGCTGCTATTATTAAAGAGACTGTCCCTTACCTTTATCCCTTGTTGTCCTCCAGCTTCATCATTGTTGTTACCAGCAATTCCACTTCGACCATTTCCATTAGCAAATTGTGACTGATTATTTTGGGCAGAGCTATGATCAATCGCATTTTGACCACCTTGATTCGCATTCGTTCCAACATTTCTATTGATCTGACCGCCACCCTCTGCCCGTTGCTCAAGCTGGATATTTTTGTTGCCAAGTATATAAGCATTTTGAATATGGATATTGACGGTTACACCCTCTCCTGCATTACGTTTGTTTTTGTAATGAATCGTGAATTGTTTATCTTCTCTATTCATATCTTTCCCTTTTCCCTCCTTACTAATAGGTTAGGATACACTTTAATATATTGAAGACATTATTCTTTCGGTTGGACAGTTTGGCAGATAATCCTGCATATGAAATTTTGCTTTAAAAAGTTTGAGTAACAACCGATATAAAAGGGTGGATTCATGAGGATTTTTTTTATTCTTATTAATTTTAATAACAATCCTGATTTGAATAAAAAAATTACAGTCATATGAGAGGAGCTCCAATTTATGAAAATAAAAACAAAACTTATTCTAACGATATCAATTTTAATAGTTTCAATTATCGGTTTAGGAACTTTTTCTGTTTCAATTATTCAATCAACTATTAATGAAACGGAAAAATTAAAGGATCAAATGGAAATTCAAAAGCTTGTAAAACATGTCCAATATCGGCTTGCTGGTCTTTCAAATGATGAAAGAGCCTATATTATTACTGGTGATAGTCAATATACAGATGGAATGAAGGAGAAGGCTGACGATATAAGAAAGACGCTTGAAGACATCCAATTACTTATGATTGATGAAACACATTTACGGGCAATAGAAGATTTGCAGAAAAATTTCGCCGACTTTTGGGAAATCAATCAGCAAGTGATGTCGACCTATTTGTCTAATCCTGAACAAGCAAAGGAACTTCATTTTAACGAGGAAAGAACATTAAGAAAAGAAGTGCTAGATCCATCTGTTAATAACGTTGTTACAGAAATAGATGAAGATGTGAGTCATTTAATAGTAAAGAATGATGTGAATGCAAGTAGAAACAATACGATTCTTTTAGTGACAACGATTATTTCTTCGATTATTGGCATTCTTTTAAGCATGATGCTGCTAAAGTCAATTTTGTTACCATTAAGAACGATAAACAATCAATTAATGGATATTGCAAATGGAGAAGGAGATTTAACGAAAACGGTTAAGGTGAAAGGGAATAATGAATTCGGTCAACTTGCCAGCTCTTTTAATGCATTTGTTACTTCATTAAAGGAAATGATTATCCAAATTAGCATGTCCGCTAATCAGGTTGCAGCCTCATCAGAACAGCTTTCAGCAAGTGCTGAGCAATCAGAAGCAAGTGCTAAACAGGTTTCTTCATCGATGCAAATGATTGCAACTAGTAGCGAGCAGCAATATAACTTAACAGAGAACAGCTTACATTCTGTTAATCATTCGCTTGAACACTTAATGAAGGTAGCACAAACTACAAACGATGTAGCAGAAGTCTCAAATATAATGAATAAACGAGCAGAAAATGGTGCAAACCTTGTTTTACGGATGGAAGAGCAAATGCAATCGATTGATCAATCAGTTGATCGAGCAAATCATGGAGTGAGATCGTTTGCCCATCGTGCAGAGGAAATTAAAGGTATCTCAACACTTATTTCTGAAATCTCTGGACAAACAAATCTTTTAGCGTTAAATGCTGCGATTGAAGCCGCAAGAGCAGGGGAGCATGGTCAAGGCTTTGCGGTTGTCGCAGAAGAGGTAAGAAAATTAGCAGATGAAGCAAGTGAATCAGCAAATAAAATTCAAGACCTCGTAGTAACCATTCAAAAGGACTCAAATGAAACGGTAGCTAACATCGAATTAGTAAAAGAAAATGTAACATCAGGTCTATCGTATTCACAGCTTACTGTCCGGGAAATTAAAGATATTATCCTGTCAATTGAGCAAGTCACAGCGCAAATTCAAGAGGTAGCAGCAATGACACAACAAATTTCAACTGGATTTGAAGTTGTTCAGCATTCAATAGATGAGATGGCAAAAGGCTCAAAAGAAACGTTAGCTAGCACAGAGAGCGTTGCGACGGCAACTGAAGAACAATTAGCTTCAATTGAAGAAGTATCAAATGCTACAGCTTCCTTATCAAAGTTAGCTGAAGAGCTTGAAGCAATTGTAAGTCGATTTAAAGTGTAATTGCTAATAATTGAAGAGGTTGCTCAAAAACAAAGGTTCAGACCCCAAAAAGACAATATACAGACTAATGATGAGGTTAGTTTGCTATATATCGGTGTTTGTTGGAGGGGTCAGAACCTTTTTTAATTTTAACAATAAGACACTAATTACTCGCAAGCTATTCGAAAATACATCGTCTGTGTTTTAATCCCGAACAACGGACCACTAAACATTGATGCCATTTTTCCTCTCGTTAACAGTATGGAACCGGAATAATTCTCAACTTTTTCAAATATGATGAACTATCTTTATTGGAAAGAGGGGATTATGTATGAGGATAAATGAAAATCCTGTTACAAGGGAAAAACTTGCACATTATGCTGACTTGATGGTAAGGAAAAAGGAAATAGAAGCAGAATTAGATGAGCTTAAAAAGGACTTTAACGACTACTTTGATTCTTCGGTTGGAAAGCAAGGGAAAGGTGAAATCATTATTGGGGAATATAAATTACAAAGACAAATAAGAAAGACTGAGAAATACGCCCAAGAAGCAACGGTTACTAGACTTGAAGAGCTAAATTTACATGAGCTAATTCAAAAAAAGCCAGATGAGGGAAAAATAAAATCTGCTCTAAATTTAGGTTTATTAAAGAAAGAAGATTTAGATGGCTGTGTCAGCACAGTTTATTCACAGGCCATTTCAGTAAAACAAACTATTTCATAGTCTAAAATATACATAAACTGATAAAGGGGTGTTTTTTACAGGTATAACTGGCACAATTGAGACACCCCGTATTTTTATTCGTTTATTTACCCGATAAAATATTCCTTTAAAGCTTGCTGTAACGTTCCTAATGTTTTTGTTTTTTTATGGAAGGTAACACCTAAATGGACCATTTTACGTACAACTTCAGCACGTAAGCCAGTAATAACAGTATGGCAGCCCATCATTGCAGCACCATCAATCATTTTAGAAAAATAATCTATGACATCTGCTTCCATATCCCCAATTCCAGATAAATCAATAATTAATGTTTGAATTCGTAATTTTCCAATTTCTATTAATACCTTTTCCTCGAGGATTGAGATACGAAAAGAGTCAACAGAACCAATTAAAGGTAAAATACAAATACTCGGAGTAATGGGGATAATTGGAACTGACAAGTTTTCCACTAATTGTCTTTGCTCTAAAATCAATTTATCCTTATATGTAGAATAACTAATAAAAAATCCATTTAAAAACTGATCAATTCGATTGTTAATCAATTGTTCAAGGTGAAAAAAATCATTAATCTTTTTTTTATCTATACATAGCTCGTTAAATTTTTCGATGTAGTTCCAAAGCGTTCTTCGTATTGCTTGAACCCACTCTAATTTAAAGGTTAAGTCGATTGAATGGGTTGCCCATGCAATTCCTTCCTGCTTAGCAAAGGCTTTTACTTCATCTTCCTTTTCGTCGATAACATCAATAACTAGCTTTTGGGCATTATTAATAAGATTAATATTTCCAATTCTTAATATTTCATTGATTTTGTCTTTTACATTCACTGCTTCTAATAAAAGTGATTCTTTAAAATTCTCATTGTTTGCGATAATAAACTCCTTTAATTGATAGCTTTCGTGATACTTGAGCTTCAAACTGATTCCCCCTTTAACATGCCCATAGCTTTTTACCCCTTTTAGAAGGGGAATAAACCATTAATTGCATTGGTTTATGAAAAGAAAGTCATTTTTTGAGTGAAATAAAGCAGTAATGAAACAACATATTTGGTAAATGATTCTGATATTTTATCGGTTGTAGAAATTTTGAATGTAATAAAATAAAATGTTTTTAGGAAAGCCTGATTATGACAGCTCAAACTGAGGTTGTATCTCGAGCAGTTTCACTTATGGAGCAGATGGCATTATATAATTAAGTGTAAGTATTTCTTTGGTGAAGATGGCTAGCGACTGGTATCCTCCTTGCTTGGCAAATTCTTGGAGCATAAGCGGTTTCTACTAGGTTGCTAGTAGCTATGTTTCCATTATGAGCACGATTGATCGTTTTTAAGGATATAAACATTTTGTATTCACTAATGACTTTTTTCACTATTGCGCTTTTCTGGAGGAATAAATAGGTTTAAACCTATTGAAGTTTATGTTTATTCTTTAGTTGAAGAAAGAAATAAGAATAGTGGAATTCTTAAACGTCTATTATAGGTTTCAGGATGTTCAAAGTTTTCTCTCTTTGGTTTGGATTCTCTTAATAATTTTATTGAAAAGCCTGCCTTTTGTAATGAGGTAAAATAGTCTTCAATTGTTCGATGGTATTTGTAGACGGTCGTGCCTAGCCATTGTTGTTCACGAAATCCAGGAGAATAATAATGATCGACGATCCAATTTGTTCTTTGACCACTCTTTTGTAATGTTGAGGTGATAACGGGATGTTCGATTGAAAAAATGAACCTGCCACCTTTTTTAAGGGACTGATACACCTTTTCAAAGACATCATCAATATTCTCAATATAGTGAAGGACAAGCCTTGATACGACAAGATCGTATTGCTCCTTTGGTGGTTGCCAATTTTCAATTGTTGAATGGGTGAACTTTAAATTGTTAAATTCATTTAAATGTTTAAGAGCAGAAAGATACATATTTTCAGAGCCTTCAATACCGGTATAGCTTTTACAGCCACTTCTCAACAAATCTTTTCCAAAATCACCATTTCCACACCCCAAATCTAAAACATGATGCTTGGAACAAATACCTATCATCTCGAGAAAAATTGGTTTTTCAATCGTATCATTTGGATTATCCTTTGATAAACGTTTCTCCATATAATTTATAAAAAATTCATTGTTATCGTAATATCGTGAACCATCCTTCACCAAGTCAACGACCTCCTTAAGTATAAACTGTATTTATTTTACAGTGATTTAAGGTGAAATAATAGAAGAAATTTGGGGACAGTCCCCAAAACATTAATGGGGACAGTCCCCAAAAGACCAGCCACTCGCTGTAAACGAGGGAAAACACTATTTTTACCTAATCAAAGATAGACTTTTAGAGTCAAAATAGGAAAGATTAAAAGAGTGAGGGACAGTCCCCAAAGTATTTTTGGGGACTGTCCCCTCTTTCCTCTCATTGAGTTGACAATCCATATTGGATATGATATTAAAAGAATTAGATTAGCACTCGGTGAGGTCGAGTGCTAATGGTTATGTCCAGCTAATCATCATCTACTATATAAAAGGAGAGGTTATCATGGGGAAAAAGCAGTTTAAAGCTGAATCGAAACGGTTATTAGAAATGATGATTAATTCGATTTACTCACAAAAAGAAGTATTTTTAAGAGAGTTAATTTCTAATGCGAGTGATGCAATTGATAAAATTTATTACAAAGCATTAACAGATGACTCATTAACATTTGAAAAGGATAGTTACTACATAAAAGTGGCTGCAGACAAGGATAATCGTACATTAACGATTACAGATACAGGGATCGGGATGACGAAGGAAGAATTAGAGAACAACCTTGGTGTCATTGCGAAAAGCGGCTCATTATCATTTAAAAAAGAAAATGAAATTAAAGATGGTCATGATATCATTGGGCAATTTGGTGTAGGCTTTTACGCTGCATTTATGGTAGCAGATGTTGTAACTGTCATAAGTAAAGCGTTAGGAAGCGATGAAGCGTATAAATGGGAATCAACTGGTGCAGATGGATATACAATTGAACAAGCTGAAAAAGAAACAGTCGGGACAGAAATCACCTTGAAAATTAAGGAAAATACCGAAGAAGAGCAATATGATGAGTTTTTAGAGGAATACCGTTTAAAATCAATTATTAAAAAGTACTCTGACTTTATTCGCTACCCAATTAAAATGGATGTAAAGGGTCAACGTCCAAAAGAAGGCAGTGAAAATGAGCTTGAGGAATATGAAGAAGAACAAACGATTAATAGCATGGTCCCAATTTGGAGAAAAAATAAAAATGAACTGACAGACGAGGATTATGAGAACTTTTACAAAGAAAAGCATTACGGATTTGATAAACCACTTAAACATATCCATATTAGTGTTGATGGAACAATCCGTTATAATGCAATATTATATATTCCTGAGAAAATGCCTTTTGATTACTACTCTAAAGAATATGAAAAAGGCTTAGAGCTTTATTCAAATGGCGTTCTTATTATGAATAAATGTGCTGACCTCCTACCAGATTACTTTAGCTTTGTAAAAGGAATGGTAGATTCGGAGGATTTATCCCTTAATATTTCCCGTGAAATTCTTCAGCATGACCGTCAATTAAAGCTAATAGCGAAGAACATTAACAAAAAAATTAAAAGTGAATTAAAAAGCTTATTAAAAAATGAACGTGAAAAATATGAGGAATTCTATAAGTCTTTTGGCCGTCAATTAAAATATGGCGTCTACAGTGATTTTGGAACAAATAAAGAAGTGTTACAGGATTTACTAATGTTCTATTCTTCTAAAGAGAAAAAGATGGTTACATTAGATGAGTATGTTTCTAGAATGCCAGAGGACCAAAAATTCATTTACTATGCAGCAGGTGAGTCTATCGAGCGAATTGATAAGCTTCCACAAACAGAGCTTGTTGCAGACAAAGGCTATGAAATTCTCTACTTTACAGAAGATATCGATGAATTTGCGATCAAAATGATTATGAACTATAAAGAGAAGGAATTTAAATCAGTATCAAGTGGAGATTTAGGCATTGAAGCGGATGAAAATCAAGATAAAGCAGATGAAGTGAAAAACGAAAACAAAGAACTTTTTGACTATATGAAAAATGTTTTATCTGATAAGGTAAAGGATGTACGGGTCTCAAAACGCTTGAAAAATCATCCAGTCTGCTTAACTGCTGATGGAGAAGTAACAATTGAGATGGAAAAAATCTTAAATGCTATGCCTGATAATCAAAATGTAAAAGCAGAAAAGGTACTTGAAATTAATGCAAATCACGAAGTTTTCCAATCTTTACAATCTGCATTTGAAAATGATAAGGAAAAATTAGACCTATATACAAAGCTTTTATACAACCAAGCTTTACTAATTGAAGGCTTACCAATTCAAGACCCTGTTGAATTTACAAACGATATGTGTAAAGTTATGGTATAAAATTTTTGGGGACAGTCCCCACTAAACGATTGCATCGTTTTGGTGGGGACTGTCCCCTATTTCGTTGCAAGGTGAACGAAACGTTTCATACCTTCTTCGATTTGTCTTTCGTTCATATACGAATAGCTTAGCCGAATTGAGGAGGTGGATTGGTATGTTGGGTCACAATGCGAACCTGGGACGAAGGAGATGGACTCCTTTAGGCATTGAGAATATAGGTGCTCCGTATTTATATAGCTTGGTAGCTGTACCCACAAATTTAATCCACCTTTAGGACGTATCCACGACCACCCAGTATTAGCAAGCTCCTCTTCCATGATTTCTTTCCTTATTTGGAGGGCAATTCTTATCTTTTCGATATGCTGCTGTAAGCGTAATGATGAAAAATAATGCATAAAGATTTTCTGGTTTAATAATGGTGAGCCATTATCAGCCAACGATTTTGTTGTAAGAAGTGCTTGGAGTAAAGCAGCTGGGCAGATCATTGTCGCAATTCTTAATCCTGGAGAAATATATTTACAAAAGCTACGGATATAAAGGACAGTATTACCAGAATCATATGTATAAAGCGGTGGAGGAGGCTCTTCATCAAAATAAATATCATGGTAGGCATCATCCTCAACTAATAAACATCGGTAAGTCTCGGCCAACTCTACTAACTTTTTCCGCTGCCATGGAGGAATAGTATAGCCTGTTGGATTGTGAAACGTAGGATTGAGATAAAAAATCCGTGGCTTATATTGTTTCATGAACTGTTCGACTTGTTGTAAATGATATCCTTCTGGAGTAATGTCAATTGGGATGAGCTTTGCTCCATGTGCACGGAAGCAATCGATCGCTGCACTATAGCTCGGCCTTTCAATTAACACATAGTCTCTCGGCTTAATAAAGGTTTGGGCAACTAGCTGAATTCCTTGCTGTGAGCCAGAAATAATAAGTAACTGATCTGCTTCAACATATGTTTTATATTGCCCTACAAAATAGTCTGTTAACAGTTGTCTGAGCTCCTCATCACCTTGAACAGTAGAATAAGTAGAGAGAACCTTCGGATATAAATCAAAAACTTTTTTTACATAGTCTGATAGAAAATGATTTGGTAGCAGATTTGGATCTATTAGTGCCTGAGAAAAATTATAGATTACTTTTTCTTGATGAATAGCAGATAAGCGATTTTGTTGCTGAGGCAGTGATAGAATCGGTTTATGAATAGATGCTTTTTCATGTTCTTGTATGTCCCCTAATACATAGTAACCAGACTTATCCTTTACATATACGATTCCTTCCTTCTTAAGGAGCTGATATGCCTTTAATACTGTTAGTCGATTGACATTTAATTCAATTGCTAACTGCCGTACGGATGGAAGTTTTTCATCCTTTTTCCATTCTTTCCGCTCGATACGATGCACAACATAATCATAAATTTGTTTGAACAGAAAATCCCTACTTTGATGTAGTTTACTCATATATATGCCTCCAGTTCTAAGTAGATTGTAGCATGAATAAGTGAAATCTGGTCTGCTTATCTTCATCTGTTCTAGTTCCAATTCTTTATGATGGTTGAAAAGGAGGAGGAACAATGAACTTTGTTTACTATATTTTCATGTGTTTTATTTTTGGAACTACTTTTTTAGCGATTAAAATTGGTGTCGATGCAGGGATGCCCCCGTTTTTATCAGCTGGGCTTCGCTTTTTTTTAGCAGGACTTATCATTGCTAGCTTTCTAGTTTTGCAAAAGAAAGCATCAATTCGTATGTTGTTCGCAAAGGAAATGGTCATTACAGGGGTCTGTTTGACGTTTGGAACGTTTTCGACTTTATATTGGGCAGAACAGTATGTAAGCTCAGGGATTGCGGCTGTGTTGTCGGCAACAGGTCCAATGATGATTATCCTTATTCAAATGATATTTTTAAAGGAACAATCAGCAAAATATTCATTTATCGGCTGCTTTATTGGTTTAGCTGGAGTGATGTTATTAGTCTTTCCAACATTTTCTGTGGAGGCTAATATTACTTGGTGTATTGGGTGTTTAGCAATTATTTTCGGTGAAGTCTTTTACGCATCAGGAACAATTTATACGAAGCGTGTTGTTCAAAAGTATGAAGCAACATCACCGCTTGCCTTGAATGCTGCACAAATGATGAACGGAGGAATATTGTTACTACTTTTATCTATATTTACCGAGGAGATAAAGCTCGATTATGTTCAACCAGCTGCAGTTGGTTCGCTTCTCTATTTAATATTCGTCGGTTCAATGCTTGGACATAGCTTTTATTATGTTCTCGTCTCGCGAACGAATCCAATTTTCCCATCGACGTGGTTATATATTTCCCCGCTAATTGCACTAGGAGTTGGGGCATTGCTTTATGGCGAAGAGATATCGATTGTATCGATAATTGGTGCGTTTCTAATCTTGGCGGGAACCGTATTAGCAAATAAAAAAATGCTGTTAAAATTAATCAACAAAAAGATGGGAGTAACAGGTTAATAGCATTTCTTTCTAAGCATGAAAGAGGAAAAGGATTTCCTAAATGTGGTAGGATAAATAGGTGGAATATCATTTATAAAGGAGCTGGGATAAATGACGAAGCAAGTAAGAATTGGTAAAACAGATTTATATGTTAACCCGATTGGACTTGGCACAAATGCTGTTGGTGGACATAATCTTTATCCAAATCTTGATGAAGAAGTAGGTAAGGAGTTAGTTCGCACTGCTATTAACCATGGTGTGAACTTTTTGGATACAGCATTTATTTATGGACCTGGCAGATCTGAAGAGCTTGTTGGTGAGGTTATTAAAGAAACTGGGAAGCGAAATGAGTTAGTTATTGCAACAAAAGGGGCACATAAGCTTGATGGAGAAAATGTTATGTTTGATAATTCACCTGCATTTTTAAAGCAGTCAGTAGAGGAGAGCTTAAGAAGGCTGCAAACAGATTATCTTGATTTGTTCTATATCCATTTTCCTGATGAAAATACACCAAAGGCTGAAGCTGTAGGTGCATTAAAGCAATTAAAGGACGAAGGGAAAATTCGCGCAATCGGTGTATCGAACTTTTCTATTGAGCAGTTAAAAGAAGCAAATAAAGATGGCTATGTCGATGTTATTCAAGGGAATTACAATTTGATCCAGCGTGAAGCGGAGAAGGAGTTTCTTCCATACACGAAAGAGCATAACATATCCTTCATCCCTTATTTCCCATTAGCATCAGGCTTGCTAGCTGGAAAATATACAAAAGATACAACATTTAACGATTTACGTGCTAATATGCCTCATTTAAAAGGAGAAGAATTTGTCCTTAATTTAGAAAAGGTAGACAAGCTTCGTACACTCGCAGTTAAGAAAAACGCAGAGGTAGCTCATGTTGTTTTAGCCTGGTACTTAACGAGAGATTCAATCGATGTTCTAATTCCAGGAGCAAAGCGTGCTGAACAAGTAATTGATAATTTAAAAACATTACATATCCAATTAACGGAGGAAGAGATAAACAAAATCGATCAAATCTTTCGTTAAAAACGAGGGTGACTCATAAGGGTCTGATCCCTTCAACAAACACTTGCATATAGTATACTAACCTTTTCATTAGTCTATATATTGTGTTTGGAGGGGTCTGCTCCTTAGGTTTTGAGCCATCCTCGTTTTTTGTTTTTGTCGAAGCAACAATGCTTGTTGCTACTAATAATACATTTAGTAGGGATATGCTTTAGATGATGATGCTACAAGGTAATGTCTTATCTTTGCCAATTTCTTAGCTTTTTTAAATCCATCATTTTTTAAGAGATGATGGTGTGTTTAGAAGACATTCTTTTTATTTTTATGCCTTTTTTTAACTTTATAGCTGCTTATTTCTATATTTTATTCTTTTTACTTTGAACAAATAATTATGTATTGTACAGATAACAAAGAGTTAACTGTTTTTTTGAAATTTGATAAATGGGATTCATACTGAAAATTACTAGCTCAATAAACTCTATCATCGTAAAATGGTGGTAGAAACGTAAGCATGAGTTTAAAAGGAGTTGATGTTTATGGCAAATATAAAATTTGAAATAATTGAAAAGATAGGAACCGTCTCTGAAGGTGCAAAGGGCTGGAAGAAGGAATTGAATTTAATCAGTTGGAATGAGCGTGAACCAAAATATGATTTGCGAGATTGGGACGAAGCAAATGAAAAAATGGGCAAAGGCGTGACGTTAACGAAGGAAGAGCTGATTCGTTTAAAGGAAATTCTTGATGGACTTGACTTAGCTTAATGATTTAATAAAGGTTAATACGAATTAGGCAAATTATATATAAGGGAGGTTTGTGTATGGAATATAGTAGAATCACTAGCATACAAGATCCATTGTTTACCCAGATGCATCAACTAATGCAAGAGATTTTTCCGCCTGAAGAAGTATTAGAGTTCGAGTTATGGAAGGATCCGTTGGAGGATCCTGGAATTCATGTTTATGTGGCGGTTAACAATGACAAGGTTGTCGGTGCTACTGAATATCGCTATTATGAGGATTTTAATGTTGCGATGACAGATTTTACGATTATTGGAGTAGCAGGTCTTGGCGTGGGACCTTTTCTAGCGAATAAAAGATTAGAGGATTTACATAAGATGGCATCGTTGAATGGAAAGAAACTTGAAGGAATGTTTGCTGAAATCTATGATCCGTATCGTGTAGAGCATTACGAATTTGGTGGTATAAAGCCAATGGATCCTTATGTTCGTAGAGAGGTACTCGCACATCTTGGGTATAAACGTATTGATATACCATATGTTCATCCATCATGGAATAATGATGGTGAGCCCGTATCAGGTCTAGATTTATGCTATCTCCCATTTGATGAGAATAAGTCTAGCATTCAATCGAGTTTAGTTGTTGAGTTTTTAAAACGCTATTATTCAGTATTATCGAATAAGCCAGTATCGTGGTATCAGATGATTGAACAATTAGAGGCAAAGGATAAGGTTGCTCTAATACGTTTTTAAACAGGTTAAAAGAGAAGAGATGAAGCTTGTTTTTTCAAAACAGTTCAGCTTTTTGCGTTTAAATATAATGGAGAAAATACAATTAGGAGCTATATACGATCATTAGCGATTAATCGTAGGATTCGGATGAATGCATATTACTATCAATGCTTTCTAGCAGCTCTTTCCGTACGATATCTGTTTGTGAGCCTTTGCGAATTTTTTCAGCAATTTCTATTAACAATTTTATATCTGAAAAGGAGTATTTTCTTGTCCCAGAAGGTGAACGGTCTGGAAAAACTAATTTTTTTTGCTCATAATATCTAATTTGTCTTTCTGATAGCCCAGTCATTTCTTTGACAGTGCCCATCGTCATAATTTTTTTATGAATTAAATTGTTCATTTCCAAATTTTCCACCCCGCTTTTTATCGTTTGGCTTTGTTAGATTTTGTTTTGATCTTAGCTGGCTGTCTTGGAGCCTCGGCAAGATCTTGTAGGGTCTCCCTTTTCCACGCTTTTCTAAGCAGGAGTCCTATATATACGCTCCAATAACAAAATGCTTAATAATCAACTATAATCTTTAACATATCCAACAAAATGAGTTGTTCCTTCCTTATTTATCATAACAAAATAATATTGTTTTCTTTTATTTTGCCATTAAATAACTTTGAAATATATTAGATTGTTAGCAAAGTTAACGGATTTTTTTATTAACGATTTGTGTTGCTTTTTACAAACAATTATTGAGAAAAAATATAAATGAAAAGAGATGGGACGATGATAAAAACAATTCATGTTGTAGGTGCGGTAATCATTGATAATGGAAAAATACTATGCGCACAGCGTGGCCACGGTAAGATTTTACCGTTAAAGTGGGAGTTTCCAGGAGGGAAAATTGAAGAAGGAGAGTCGGTGGAAACAGCAATAAAGCGTGAAATTATGGAAGAAATGAAATGTAAAATCGATATAATTGAACAGATTGACTTTACTATTTATGAATATGATTTTGGGACGGTTCATTTGACAACCTTTCTCTGCAGCCTTGAAGAAGGAGCTCCTCTATTAACTGAACATAATGAAATAAAGTGGTTATTACCTAAGGAATTGAAAACATTAGATTGGGCACCGGCCGATTTACCAACTGTCGAGAAAATCGCGGCAATGGAATGATAATTAGATTTTTTGTATAAGTAAGCTGTTAAGGGAAAGATAGTAAGGTGTTTTTTAACACAGACTAACTACGATGTGGAGGGGTTGTTGTGATGAATATTCGTGAAGGAATGATTCCAACAGCTTTAGGTGCGGCTGTTACAGCGACTGGCTATACTTTAAAGCAAAGACGTGGTTCTAATAAAATGGTTGCAAATACAATATTCGGCTTCGGTTTAGCCCATATTGTACTGGGAGCTATAGACCTAGTCCAGCATCGTCGTTAGATTAAAAGAGTGAGTACTAATTGTACTCGCTCTTTTTGTTAATGTAAGTACCGTGCGAGTGTATGTTTCAATTGATGCAGCAAATACTAAAAGAAAGTGAAGTTAAAATTAAATTAGAAGGGAAGGAGCTCAAATTGACAGTAAAGGATCCTATTGTAATTGATGCAATTATTAATGGTGAAAAGATTAAAACAGAAAAACAAGCACCTCGTGAAAATCCCACATATCCAGATGAGGTTGTTGGGTACGCTCCGTTAAACACCCGAGAGGAAACAATTCGTGCAATTGATGCGGCATATGATGCATTCCCTGCTTGGGCAAAAACGTCTATTGATGAGCGGATTGAGCGAATGAAAAAGGCGATCCAAAAAGTAAAAGATGCTACCCCTGAAATTGCTGAATTGCTAACAAGAGAACATGGGAAGCCACTTTATGATTCAAAAGGAGAAATCGGCGTATCATTAATGTGGATGGAGTTTGCTTGTGAAAATGCAAAGGAAGTATTGAAAAGCGAAATTCATGAAAGTGAACTAGGAAAGACAATCATTGCTCGTGATGCGATAGGTGTTGTCGCTGCCATCACTCCATGGAATTATCCAATTTCTCTCTCTACGATAAAAATTGCCCCTGCTCTATTAGCTGGGAATACGATGGTTCTTAAACCTAGCCCATTAGCACCACTGGCTGTAAGTAAAATTGTTGAAATCGTTGCTAATGAATTCCCGAAAGGAGTTCTTAATCTCGTTCATGGGGAAGCAGATGTCGGAGTCGAGCTAACATCAAATCCAAAGATCGCTAAAATCGCCTTTACTGGTGGAACGAATACGGCAAAGCATATTATAAAAGCAGCTGCAGATACGATTAAGCATATGACGTTAGAATTAGGGGGAAATGATGCAGCGATCGTACTAGAGGATTTTAATGTAAATGATGAAAGAGCAATGCGTCGACTCGTCATTTCGAATTTCCTAACTGCAGGGCAAATATGTATGATTGCAAAAAGAGTTTATGTTCACCGCTCTATATATGATGAGTTTGTTGAAAAATATATTGAAGCAGCAAATAAGTGGATCCGTGTCGGGGATCCGTTTAGCGATGATGTGACAATTGGACCGGTTAATAATATGAAACAGGTTGAATTTGTCCAAAGCTTAATTGATGATGCAGAAAGAAAAGGAGCTAAGGTTATCAAATTAGGAAAAGTTTTAGATAAGGAGCTATATGAGAAGGGATATTTCATGCAGCCAACAGTTGTTTTAGGTGCAGACTATAAAGATCCGATTGTCGTTGAGGAGCAGTTTGGTCCGACTGTACCGATTTTACCGTTTGAGGATGACAAGCATGCGATTGAGTTAGCAAATGACAGCATTTATGGTCTAACAAGCTCTGTATGGGGAGATGAAGAGCATGCGTTAAAAGTAGCGAAGCATATTCAAGCAGGAACAACGATGATCAATACTGCAGCAGTTCAAGGACTTGATGTTAGATTCCCGTTTGGCGGGGTAAAACAATCTGGTATGGGTCGCGAATATGGAAAAGATGGACTGCTCATTTATACAGATACACATGTAATAAATATGCCGAAAAATCTGGATTTACCGTATATTCCAGAGTGATCCTTATTTAACTGTCTTCTGGTTATGAAAATGATGCCTGAGACAGTTATTAATTTTAAAAGTTCATTTCCAAAGTTTTATGTAGGGCTAACCTTTGAAAAGGTTGTTTGGGGTGAGCCTCCTACTTTGATGCGGCGGATAGGTTACTGTTGAGAGTAGATGCATTTACCGAGGAGTTTGAAAGCGGAGAGGGTTTGCTCATCAGCAACCACGCGGAAAGCGAATACTTGTGCTGAAATCAACAACGACTATTAATAAAATGCAACAAGTACATTTTTCTGTTTGTTGATTAAAAAGTGAGTAGCTTCCGGGACAAAATATTTTACAAAAATACAAAGAAGTTGCAGAATAGATTTGAGCTTCAAAGCTAGGAAATACATACAAAGATATTTCTAAGAAGAACAACATGATAGGAGATGAATTGCATGGAAAACAATGAAAAGAAAAAGCGAGAAATTCTTGAAGCATTTCAATTTAGACATGCAACAAAGACATTTGACCCAACGAAGAAAATATCTGATGAGGATTTTCAATTCATTCTAGAAGCGGGTAGACTTTCACCTAGCTCTGTCGGTTATGAGCCATGGAAATTTGTCGTTGTTCAAAATAAGCAATTGCGTGAAAAGCTCCGTGAGGTATCCTGGGGAGCACAGGGCCAGCTTCCAACTGCAAGTCATTTCGTTCTTATTTTAGCGAGAACGATGAAGGACACAAAGTACGACTCAGCATATGTTGAAAACTTAATGTTGAATGAGAAAAAAATACCTGCGGAAATATTTGATAAAATGAAAGTGCGATATAAAAGCTTCCAGGAAGATGATTTACACTTGCTTGATAATGAACGAACAATGCTGGATTGGGCTGGAAAGCAAACATATATTGCATTAGCTAATATGATGACTGTTGCTGCACAAATTGGCATTGACTCGTGTCCGATCGAAGGATTTGATTTTGATAAGGTACAAAAGATTTTAGATGAGGAAGGGTTACTTGAGGATGGCCATTTAGCTATTTCAGTTATGGTAGCATTTGGTTATCGTGCAAAGGAACCACGTCCAAAGACAAGACGTAAGCTAGAAGCTATCGTCCAGTGGATCAATTAATCGAAAAAAACCAAGTAGTCTATTTGTTTGACTACTTGGTTTTTTATCGTTGAAATTAGCGAATACTATAGGCAGCAGCAACTGGTTCTGGAGTTAGTGGTTTTCCACCTAATACGATTGAAGCTTCATTTGCCCAATATGGGTTTCGAAGCATGCCTCTACCAACAGCAACTAAATCAGCTTTTCCTTCACGGATCGCTTCTTCGCAAAGTTTAGGATCCTCCATTCTACCGACAGCAATTGTTGGGATATGTAAGGCTTCCTTCATTTCCTTAGCAAGGTTCAATTGATACCCTGGTCCGGAATTGCTTGGTCCTGAGTTGCTTTCTCCACCAGATGATACATGAATAATATCGACCCCGGCTTCATTGTAACGTTTTGCTAATTCAATGGCATAATCGACTCCATAACCATCCTCGGCATATTCAACAGCAGAAATTCTCATAATAAGTGGCATTGATTCAGGCATTACTCGACGTGCAGCTTGAATGATTTCAACACCAAAAAGCGCTTTATCTTCACCATATTTATCAGTACGTTTATTCGTTAGTGGTGATTGAAATTGATGGATTAGATAACCGTGTGCTCCATGAATTTCGATTGTATCGACCCCAGCTTTAACTGCACGTTCAAATGCTGCTTCAAACTTTTTCACCATCTCCTCGACTTCTTCAGTTGAGAGCTCGCGTGGCTTTTTGTACTGGTCAGAGAATTGAATTGCAGACGAAGAGACGGGTACTTCAGCATCCTCTGCTTTTCTGCCTGCATGGGCAATTTGGATGCCAACCTTTGCTCCATAGCTTTGACAAGATTCAATAATACGTTTAAATGCCGGAATTTGCTCGTCAGACCATAAACCTAAATCATAATCGGAAATTCTTCCAGCTGGTTCAACGTCTGTCATTTCCATAATAATAAGTCCAGCACCACCAACAGCACGACTAGTGTAATGGGTAAAATGCCAATCGTTTGGTATTCCATCCTTTGCTTTAACTGAATATTGGCACATAGGCGGCATAACTATGCGATTCTTAAGCTTTAGCCCTTTTAATTCAAATTCATCTAATAATGAAGGCAAGATAATCTTCCTTTCCAATTGGTTTTTTATTAATGTACAGTGAAGTTTTACACCCAGAAAGGATGTTAAGTCAAATGATTCGACTTCCACCTTTTAGTATGTCCTGTTGTTTGCCTATTGATTTGGTCAAATGGAAACTTAATTTCGTGATTTGTTTTTAAATTGAAAAGAGGCTTCACTTGCATTTTTGAGATTCAAAATCTAATCGATAGTTTCCTTTTTTGATGATATAATATTTTGATAAATCTTAAAAATTTCTAGAATAATAAATTTTTTGATTATTCCCATATATTAATAGTTTAAATGACTAAAACCTACTTGACTTATAGGAATAATATAGTACGATAAAACTAACTATTTTTTCACTTTATGTGAAATGACGAAATTTGTAGGATGAGCCATTTTTATGGCTTACATAGTCTTATATTCCTTGTGAGGTGGATATCGTTGCAACTTCAGGTATTAAACAGTCCTTTTAATCAGGAGCAGGCAGAGCTTCTAAATCGTCTTCTGCCAACCTTAACAGAATCCCAAAAGGTTTGGCTAAGTGGATATTTGGCAGCTTCTCAATCTGTTTCTGCTACAGCTACATCAGATGTTCAAGCATCTGCAACAGGGACAGTACAAACTGCGGCACAACCAGTATCAAAAGAAGTAACTATTTTATTTGGTTCTCAAACAGGTAATGCACAAAATATCGCGAAAAATGCTGGGAAGACGCTTGAAGGT
Organism: Metabacillus sp. 22489; assembly: GCF_052044855.1. Classification (NCBI taxonomy): domain Bacteria; kingdom Bacillati; phylum Bacillota; class Bacilli; order Caryophanales; family Bacillaceae; genus Metabacillus; species Metabacillus sp. 22489. The sequence continues at coordinate 25,483 of NZ_JBQENT010000013.1, read as the reverse complement.
CAAGGTTTTCAAGTAACTGTCTCATCAATGAGTGATTTTAAACCAAATAGTTTGAAAAAAGTGAAAAATTTACTTATCGTTGTAAGTACACATGGTGAGGGTGATCCTCCAGATAACGCTATTTCCTTCCATGAGTTTATACACGGTAAACGTGCACCAAAGCTTGATGACTTACGTTATTCTGTTTTATCACTTGGCGATAGCTCTTATGAGTTTTTCTGTCAAACGGGTAAGGATTTTGATAAGCGTTTGGAAGAGCTTGGCGGAAAGCGCCTTTATGACCGTGTTGATTGTGACCTTGACTTTGATGAGCCAGCAGCAGAGTGGCTTAATGGAGTTCTTAGTAGCTTAAATCAGTCAACAGGAGAAAATGCACAGCCACAAGCTACAGCCCAAGCAGCTCCTCAAGCGGGAGAATCTGTTTATTCACGTTCTAATCCATTTAAAGCAGAGGTACTTGAAAACATAAATTTAAATGGCAAAGGGTCAAATAAAGAAACGCGTCATCTTGAAATTTCTCTTGAAGGCTCAGGATTAACGTATCAGCCAGGAGATAGTTTAGGTATTTATCCAGAAAATGATCCGGAATTGGTTGATGCGCTTCTTAAAGAATTAAAGTGGAATCCAGATGAAAATGTAATAGTTAATAAACAAGGTGAAACTCGTTCCCTTTATGAAGCACTTCGCACATATTTTGAAGTGACAGTCTTAACAAAACCACTTCTTCAACAGGCAGCAGAGCTTTCAAAGAATAATGAATTACAAACATTAGTATCTAAAGGAAACGAAGATAAATTAAAAGAATATATTGATGGTCGGGATTTATTAGATTTAGTTCGCGATTTTGGTCCATGGGACGTTACACCGCAAGTATTTATCTCAATTTTACGAAAAATGCCGTCTCGTCTCTACTCAATTTCTAGCAGTCTATTAGCAAATCCCGATGAAGTGCATTTAACGATAGGTACTGTTAGGTATGAGTCACATGGTCGGAAGCGTAAAGGTGTATGCTCAATACAAGCAGCTGAACGTCTTGAACCAGGTGATACGATTCCTGTTTATATTCAGCATAATGATAACTTTAAGCTACCTGAAAATCCTGATACACCAATTATTATGGTTGGACCAGGTACTGGTGTAGCGCCTTTCCGTTCATTTATGCAGGAAAGGGAAGAAACCGGTGCTGAAGGGAAGTCATGGTTGTTCTTCGGAGACCAGCATTTTGTCACGGATTTCCTTTATCAGACAGAGTGGCAAAGATGGGTGAAGGATGGCGTTCTTACGAAGATGGATGTAGCGTTTTCTCGTGACACAGAGGCAAAGGTTTATGTTCAGCATCGTATGCAGGAACATAGTAAGGAATTATTTGAATGGCTTCAAGAGGGTGCTGTTGTGTATATTTGCGGTGATGAGAAAAACATGGCACACGATGTTCACAATACACTTATTGATATTATTGAAAAAGAAGGTAAGATGAGTCGCGAAAAAGCGGAAGCGTACCTTGCGGATATGCAGCAGCAAAAACGTTATCAACGTGACGTATATTGATTTTAGACCTGAAAGGAGTTTAATCAACATGGGGAATCAAATCTTAAAAGCGCCAGAAGGCAAGCCGAGTGATGTTGAGCGCATAAAAGAAGAAAGTAATTATTTGCGCGGCACCCTTAAAGAATCAATGCTTGAACCTCTAAGCGCAGGAATTTCAGATGATGATAACCGTTTAATGAAATTCCACGGGAGTTATTTGCAAGATGACCGGGACCTTCGTAACGAACGTCAAAAACAAAAATTAGAGCCAGCTTATCAGTTCATGCTTCGGGTTCGGATGCCAGGTGGTGTTGCAACACCTGATCAATGGCTAGTGATGGATGAACTTGCAGATAAGTACGGGAATGGTACGTTAAAGCTTACAACTCGTCAAACGTTCCAAATGCATGGGATATTAAAATGGAATATGAAAAAGACGATTCAGGCGATTCATGCATCATTATTGGATACGATTGCTGCTTGTGGTGACGTAAACAGAAACGTTATGTGTAACCCAAATCCTTATAAATCTGATGTTCATTTAGAAGTATACGAATGGGCAAAGAAATTGAGTAACGATCTGTTACCACGAACTAGAGCATATCATGAGCTTTGGCTTGACGAAGAAAAAGTGGCGAGTACTCCAGATGTAGAAGTAGAGCCAATGTATGGACCACTTTATTTACCACGTAAATTTAAAATTGGTATCGCTGTGCCACCATCTAATGATATTGATGTTTATTCCCAAGATCTTGGCTTAATTGCAATAGTTGAAGATGGAAAATTAATCGGCTTCAACGTAGCAATCGGTGGCGGTATGGGGATGACACACGGAGATAAAGCAACATATCCACAGCTTGCGAAAGTAATTGGTTTCTGTAAACCTGAGCAAATCTATGATGTTGCAGAAAAAACGATTACGATTCAGCGTGATTATGGAAATCGTTCGGTTCGTAAAAATGCTCGTTTCAAATATACAGTTGATCGACTTGGTCTAGAAACAGTGAAAGAAGAGTTAGAAAACCGCCTTGGCTGGAAGCTTGAAGAAGCAAAGCCATTCCATTTTGATAGCAATGGCGATCGTTATGGCTGGGAAAAAGGGCTTAATGGAAAATGGCATTTTACATTATTTGTTCAAGGTGGGCGTGTTGCTGACTATGACGGATATAAGTTAAAAACAGGCTTGCGTGAAATTGCTAAAATCCATAAAGGGGATATTCGATTAACTGCTAACCAAAACCTTATTATTGCCAATGTTTCAGCTCAGAAAAAGAAAAAAATTATTGAATTAATTGAGCAGTATGGTTTAACAGATGGTGCACATTATTCTGCTCTTCGCCGTAGCTCAATGTCATGTGTAGCACTTCCGACATGTGGGTTAGCAATGGCAGAAGCAGAACGTTATTTACCTCAGCTTATCGAAAAGGTAGAAGAAATTATTGATGAAAATGGTTTACGTGAAGAGGAAATTACAATTCGGATGACAGGCTGTCCTAACGGGTGTGCACGTCCTGCCCTTGGTGAAATTGCCTTTATTGGTAAATCAGTCGGAAAATATAATATGTACCTTGGAGCAGCATTTGACGGAAGCCGTCTAAATAAAATCTACCGTGAAAATATCGGTGAAGAAGATATTTTAAGTGAATTACGTGTTCTCCTTTCTCGTTATGCAAAAGAACGTGAAGATGGTGAGCATTTCGGTGACTTTGTTATTCGTGCTGGAATCATTAAAGCAACAACAGATGGAACAAATTACCACGATTAATAATAAATTGTAGAAGTAACTTAACCTGCTATAGCTCCTTTTCCCTTAGGGAGATTTGGGGCTATAGCTAGATATTAAAGAACAATGACAAAATACTTAGATTTTACTTTGTAAACCATAATGAATGGTGTCGTGAAAGCTATTTCATCATACCTCATTTTTGGGTTGACATTTCCCGTATACATGTTATAAATAAAATAAACCGTTTTATAAAAATAATGGATTGTTACTGTTCGGCAGGCAAAACCTAAATTTGTGATAGAATATTGATATTGTCAGTATTCTATTTCAAGTTTAGGTTTTTATTTTTATTATATAATTAGTCTTATCCTAATGGGTGTAAATCCCCAAACAATTAAAATAATGGTACAAGGGCTGAGTGAAATGAAAATTAGTAAAGTGTTCAATAATAATGTTGTTTTAACTGAAAATGAACATAATCAGGAATTAGTTGTTATGGGAAGAGGGCTTGCTTTTCAAAAAAAGATTGGAGACGAGATTGAGCCTGATAAAATTGAGAAAAAATTTGTACTTGAAAATCAAGGCATATCTGACAAGCTTGCGGAATTACTTGTTGATACTCCGGAATTGTACTTAGAAATTTCATATAAGATTTTAAATTATGCCAAATCGCAATTATCTTATAAAATTGATGATTACTTGTATGTAGCATTAACAGATCATTTAAGCTTTGCAATAAGTCGACATAAGCAAGGGATTGATTTAAAAAATGCATTGCTTTGGGAAATCCGCAAATATTATAAGGAAGAATATCAAGTTGCATTAAAAGCCCTCGACATCATTGAAGAAGAAACAGGAGTAAGACTTGGTGAGGATGAAGCGGGTTCCATTGCCTTACACTTAGTCAATAGCCAGTTAACTGGTGAAAATATGGAAGCTGCTGTTCAAGTAACGAAAATGGTTGATAGTATTTTAAGTATTGTAAAGTATCATTTTCAAATGGACTTGGATGAGGATTCAATTAACTATGAACGATTTCTAACACATCTTCGTTTCTTTGCTTTACGATTTATCCGAAAGGAAAGGTTTCAAGATAATTCCGATGATTTTTTATATGAACAGGTGAAGCGGAAATATTTGCAAGCGTTTCAATGTAGTCAAAAAATTGCCATGTTTGTTGAAAAGAAATATAATTGGAAAATTACTACTGATGAGATCATTTATTTAACATTGCATATTCATCGTGTTACGCAAAGACATGAGTGGAATCAACAAAATTCATAAGTACTTATTATGTTTAAAAATAATTAGGAAAAGCCTAAATATCTCAAGGACTTAAAGAGTTGTTAAATCGTAAAATCTTTTTGCAATTCCGCTTTTATGTCCTGGGAAATTTAGGCTTTTATTTGGCTTAGAAGTGTAAATGAATTGACTATTATTCTATACACTTCCACTTTCCTTTTTTTCATTGTATTCTAATTATAAGGGACTATTAACCCAATTAGGGGGATCGCCAAATGGATCATTCCAAATTAGCAAAGGAAATTTTAACTCTTGTTGGTGGTGAACAAAATGTAACCGCTCTAGTTCACTGTACAACAAGGCTACGTTTTAAACTTAAAAATAGAGAAAAAGCAAATAAAGCTATGCTTAAGAAACTTCCAAATGTTATTCAAGTCATGGAAATGGCTGGACAATTTCAAATTGTCATCGGACCAGATGTTAATGAGGTCTATCGTGAAATAATGATGGCAACAAACCTTGATGATGTAAAAGAAGAGGAAGCACAAGATGAAGATAAGGAGAGTTTTTTTAATCGTGCAATAGATGTTATTTCAAGCATTTTTACCCCTTTATTAGGGGCAATGGCAGGTGTCGGTATATTAAAGGGCTTGCTTATTTTAGCAGTTGACTTTGGTTGGATAGTGAAAGAGGAAGGTACGTATCAAATATTGCACGCTGCAGCAGATAGTTTGTTTTATTTTATGCCAATCTTGCTTGCGATTACATCGGCACGAAAATTTCGAACGGATCCATATATATCTGTCGTAATTGCTGGTGCCTTATTGTATCCGGATTTAATTGAAATTTATAATGAAGGATTGGATATTACATTTTTGGGGCTACCGATTTTTTTAACAAACTATTCAACCTCTGTGATTCCGATAATCATAGCTGTTTATGTTATGTCAAAAATTCAGCCAATTATTAATAAATGGTTTCATTCTTCAATTAGAACGTTTTTCACACCATTATTTTTAATCGCGACAATGGTACCGTTAACTTTATTAGTTTTTGGACCTTTTGGCACGATTGTTAGCAAATGGCTAGGAATTGGTTATTCATTTTTGTATGAAGGCAGTCCATTTATAGCAGGTGCAATCGTCGGCTTTTTCTGGCAAATTCTTGTTATTTTTGGTCTTCATTGGGGTCTTGTACCAATTGCAGTAAATAATCTATCTCAATTTGGTTTAGACACATTTGCTGCGATGCTTACACCTGCAATTTTTGCTCAGGCTGGATCAACCTTAGGAGTTTGGCTGAAAACGCGGAATAAGCAAGTGAAGGCTATTTCAGGTCCAGCTACATTTGCAGGGGTTCTAGGCATTACAGAACCAGCTATATATGGGATTACGTTACGTTTTAAAAAGCCGTTTATAATCGGGTGTATCGGTGGAGCAGTCGGTGGGGCAATCGTCGGAGTTTCTGGTGCTGCAGCTAATTCAGTAGCAGTTCCTGGACTTACGACCTTACCAGTTTATTTCGGACAAGGCTTTCCATTATTTATTATTGCGATTATCATTGCTGTTTGCATGGCAGCTATAGGAACATTTTTATTTGGTTATAGGGATGAAGAAGAAGATGATGAGATAGTACCTTCATCTAAAGCAGAGCATCCAGCAATCGAGGATTCAATCATATATAGTCCTTTAGCAGGAGCAGTTATTCCTTTAGAACAAGTTGAAGATGAAGTGTTTTCTTCTGGTGCGATTGGAGGTGGTGTGGCAATTATTCCGACTGAAGGGAAGTTGTTTTCTCCAGTAAACGGCGTCGTTACATCCATTTTTCCGTCTAATCACGCGTTTGGAATTACCTCTGATGCAGGGATTGAAATTCTTATTCATATTGGGATGAATACTGTACAACTAGGTGGAAAGGATTTTGATGTACAAATAAATAAAGGTGATAAAATTACAAAGGGCCAATTACTGGCTACCTTTGATATTATGGGCATTGTCCATGCCGGATGTTCGATTACAACACCAATTGTGATCACCAATTCAATGGAATATCTTGATGTGATAAGTAGTGAAGCAGAAAATGTTGAAGTAGGGGAGCGTTTGATTACGATAGTAAAATAGTAAAAGACCAATTTAGTGACAATCTTCATTGTGATAACGAGATTGTCACTAATAATATGTCTATTTTACTTTTAATTCGTCAAGCATTTCCTCTACTGCATGTGCAAAGCCATGTTCTCTATTTGTTTTTGTTGTGAAGTTGCACAACTGCTTGATTTCATTATCGGCATTTCCCATTGCAACACCGCGTCCAGCCATCGTTAGCATTGAAACATCGTTATAACTATCTCCAATCGCCATTACATCTTTCATAGCGATATTGAGCGTTTTTGCAAAGTGTTCAAGAGCAGGTCCTTTTTGTGCATCTTTATGATTAAATTCTAGATTTGAAAAGCCTGATGAGGTAATAGCTAAGTCTTCCTTGTCTTTTAATTGAAGATAAATAGGGTTTAAATTTTCATTTTTCATAGAAAATGCAAGAATTTTATAGACGATTATGTCTTCACGCTCGAATAGTTCATTCATATCTGGAGTAATTTTTATTTCTTCATCCTGAAAACGCTGCAATGCCATCTCGCGAATTTCTTCTCGTGAAGTAGTTGGATGGAAAGACATCATAATATCAATCATGACCTGTAAAAAACCTTCACGGCTTTTTGTAAATCCGCCCTGGTTTGTAAATACTTCAAAATATAAGCCTTCTTTTTCACAAATTGCCTGAATTCTTTTACAGTCTTGTTCTTCTAATGGAGTACTTTTTAGTAATTGGCCAGCATTGTTATAAATTTTTGCGCCATTTAAACAAATTATAGGAAGATTAAGACCAGCTGCCTCTAGAGGTTTTTTCGCAGCATGGTAAGTGCGCCCTGTAGCGACAACAACTTGTATGCCATGCTTCTCAGCTTTTTTAATCGCTTGAACATTTTCTGCACTAATCTCATGATTTTCGTTTAGTAATGTTCCGTCTAAATCAGTCGCTAAGAGTTTCACAATGTATCCTCCTTTAAGATAATAAAAATAAATATCTAGAATAGTAAGCAAAAAAATTATATACTGATTAAATATATAAAACAATTAATCTTATTTTTAGTATACACTTCATTGGTTTTTTACGATAGTGAAGTATGTATAGCTTCCTTTAATTTTATGTAAATTTTTTCTGTATTAGAAGACAACTTGAATATTTGCAAAAACAATGACATTATGGTGTAATGGGTCATATACTTTTTATACCTTACTATATAAAATATAAAGGGCAATAAAATTTATTGAACAGGAAGATTCAGATGAAAATTGATTTAACATATAAAGAAAAGCTGCTTAAGATATTAACAGAAGATCAGATTAAATTTTTTGAACCATTAAAAAAGCATACGTACACAAGATTAGGGGGAGAAACTGATGTGTTTGCTACCCCAACAACGTATGATCAATTAGAAAAGATTATCAAACTTTCAAAGGAATACGGAGTTCCTGTTACATTGATTGGTAACGGTTCTAATTTAATTGTAAAAGATAAGGGGATTCGCGGATTAACAATAAGTCTTGTGGCAATGCAAGAAATAAGAGCTGAGTCCAACACAATATATGCACAATCAGGTGCTGCAATTATTGATGTGTCAAGATATGCGTTAGCAAAAAATTTATCTGGCCTAGAGTTTGCCTGCGGGATTCCTGGAACTGTTGGCGGAGCACTGTATATGAATGCTGGAGCGTATGGCGGACAGATTTCAGATGTTTTAAAAAGTGCGTTGCTTATGAATGATGAAGGTGAGAGATTTACTTTATCAAATGAGGAACTTTCGTTAGAATACAGAAAAAGTATTATTTCAAAAAAGAATTATATTGTACTAGAGGCAGAATTTAGTCTCGAGGAAGCAAGCTATGAGAAAATAAAAGCGAAGATGGATGAGAATACTTTCCTTAGAGAAAGTAAACAGCCATTGGAGTATCCGTCATGTGGTAGTGTATTTAAACGACCTCCTGGCTATTTTGCTGGCAAGCTTATCCAGGATTGTGGTCTACAAGGATTAAGAATTGGTGGTGCCGAGGTTTCTACGAAGCATGCTGGATTCATCGTGAATGTTGATAATGCGACTGCAAAGGATTATACCGATTTGATTAATATTATCCAAAGAACGGTAAAAGAGAAATTTGCGGTAGATTTAGAAACAGAGGTAATGATCATTGGCCGAGATGAAAGCGATGCTGATTGATCGTTTTCATTAATTTGAGTTATTGAAGTAAATTGCTTTATAAAAAATTCCATGAAGTAAGGAGGTAAGGCAGATGGGAATCGTTGTCGTTGAAATATGTGATGGTAGCTTAATTAATGAGCTTGATATCGAAAGCATTTTGGAAGCACAATATCCAGAAGTGGCAGTGATTGAAAGTAGCTGCCTTTCCTTTTGTGGAATGTGTGCAAAGAGACCATATGCAATTGTAAACGGAAAACGAATTTTTGCCAAAACATCAGAAGAATGCTTGGCATTAATTAAAGAACAAATCGAAGCTGAGTTGGCGGAGTATTCATTGTAATAATATTTGACCTATTAGGTGAGAAATCGCACTAAGTTTTTAAGGAAGGCATACTCCTTAGCTAGAAGATGTGTAAGGTATGAATGCTATTTGGGAGCGGGTCATTCTAGAAAGCGTAGAGTTCGGTATACTACAAATTATATATAGATGAAGAATAGTTAATGTAATTTCAGTTAGAAATCGGACGAGAGTAAGTGAATGTTGAAAAAAGATGTTGTTGCGATAGTATGCTTCAATGAAACTGTCTATATGCCAAAAATAATCGAGATGAATTAATCAGTCCGAATGTTATTTCACTATAACGTATTTAGCTGTATTGTTTTTATAAGGATTTCGAATTGTTCATAAGAAAAAACGCATGGAGTGGGTGGTTACCACCAAAAGTAAGAGCGAAAGAACTAACTTTTTGGGGTCTGACTTGTTCCATGCGCTTTTCTTTTGCCATTGGTGAATTATCCTTCAAATAAATAATCCCTCTCAACTTTACAAATTCGAACTTGGTATCTTTTATACCATTCTCGTTTGCCCTTATCCTGTGCAATTTTATGGGCGGAGTTTTCCTTCCAATTTTTAATGTCTTCTAACGATCTCCAATAAGATACTGTAATACCTAGCTTGTTATCCCTTGCACTTTCCATACCTAAAAATCCCTGTTGCTCAGAAGCTAGCTTTTCCATAGCTTCTGACATTTTTCCATACCCATTATCCCCTTCTGTTCTCTGGGAAGAAAAGATTACTGCATAATAGGGTGGGTGCGGTTTATTGATTTTTTTGTCCATTATTAATTCCTCCAATATTAATTCCTTTATTTAGAATAGCTTTCGATTTAGATTAATAAAGTAAATGTATAATACTATGATAATAACTGATTTTTTTTAGAGGGTATATCAATTTAATGAATTGCTAATTAACTTTTTGAAAATACAGAAAAATTTATACATAGAATTACTGGGTATATTAAGATATAATTTATGGGACTAAGGAAAGGTTAAATGAATGCATTTAACTAAACTAAATTAAAAAAGATTTGAGGGAAATGTATGGCATTTACTAGTTTTATTATGTTGTTTGTTGTATGTTTGGCTTTTCTTTTCTTTGTGGTAGGTGTTACTTTATATAAGAAAAAGAAAACAACAAATAAACCAAGCATTCTCGGAGTTTGTTCGCTATTACTACAACTAATTCTGTTTGTTTTATTCTTTAGTGGAATCTTAGAAAAATTTAATGAAACAGTAGCTAATATTTATTGGTTAGGTACGATTATATTTGGTCTCGTTGTTGGAGTAAAAGAAATAAAAAGGAATATCATTATATCTTTAGCAAGTATTTTTTTGAGCATATTATTAGCGATTCTAATGTTTCTAATGCTACTAATTACCTCAATGTAGATTAAGCTCAATATTGATAACCTTACTACCTTCACAGTAGATCGTGCTTTTACCTTAGATTGACGTCGAGTAGCTTTAGAGTGATAAGTTGATTGAATAGCATATGAGTGAAATATTGTAAAAAACAGCAAGTTGACCAGCGAATAAAAATCGTTGACGTTTTCTCCTATTCAATAGAGGAATAGAAGCTTGGAAACATTCTATTTTGAGGTTCGAACGTGTAGCAAATATATATTTTTAACAAGTGAAGCCTCTCCGAAACACATGAAAAACAAGTAGAAATCGGTTCAATTGAATAGAGGATTTCGCTATAATGGGTAATTAAAGGGGGTGCTTACAGATGGAGAATCATTTAAGATTGTCTAGGTCTTCTTCCACTCATGCAAAGCCTATTATTGGAAAGGCGATACTTTGCATGGGGCGAAACATTTAATCTTATCGCTGAACAAGCTTTTCTAATATTTTGGCTTTGCACCTTATTTAAAAAAATCAAATAAGGGGCGGGCAAAATTGAAATATATTAATGCAACGAAAGTTTTACCCGAAAAGCTAATTGTGGAAATCCAAAAATATGTTCAGGGGGAAACCCTTTACATTCCTAAGCAAGAGACGGAGTATCGGAAGTGGGGAACTTCAAGTGGCGGGAGACAACTGCTTGATCATCGGAATGCTGCGATAAAAAAATCCTTTTGTAGTGGTACTAGTATTCAGCAGCTTGCTAAGGAATATTATCTTTCAACGGAAACTATTAAGAAAATTGTTTATTCACATAAAAAGTAGAACAACGAGGGTGGCTCAAAACGAGAGGTTCAGACCCGTCAAACACAATATATAGAACTAAGATGTGGTCAGTCTATATATTGGTGATTGAGGGGTCAGACCCTTTTGAGTCACCCTTCGTTTATGTAAAAAACGTTTCTAAGTCATTTTCTCCATTTTAGAAGCTTGCTGCATTCATTAAAATAAGCGTAAAGAGATGTTAGCATGATAGGAGAGTTATGTTATGACAGATAAATTTATTAAAAATGAACAGTTCAATTTTATTAAAAAACAAATTGCTATTATTAAAGATACTGCCAAGAAAAATGTACCACCTAGTATTTTGGCAGCTGAAATCGATTTAGCTAATGCTAAGATTATGGATCTTATTCCAAATGCATCATTGGAGCAGCAAGAAATATTAGATCTTTCTAGATTAAAGACAGATGAAGAGTATGAGCAATATATTGATCGGATTGCATCTTTTTTGCTACCCTTTCCTAAAATCACCGAGCAGCAACTGAAAAAAATGTTTCCGAAAAATAAGAAATTAAAGCTGCCTGATTTAGCAAACATAGATCATAACAAGCTAACGTATTTAAGCTGGAATGATCTAAGATCCAACAAAAAGTTTATCGTGTACGAAGTAGATGGAAGAATGGTCGGCATTGAATGTAAATTTACACCGACAAATAAAAAAAATATTTGTTCTATCTGCAATTCTTTGAGTGAGATTGCTTATTTTTCCACCATAGTAAAAACAAAAAAAACGAAAAACCCGGATTATTACAAGTCCATTGGAAATCTTATTTGCTCAGACAGTGGTGAATGCAATAAAAACATAACAAATGGTGAATATTTAACAGCTGTTATAAAGGAGTCATTAGGAATGTGAATTCTTCACATCATATTTTGAGTACAAAAAGCTAAACAAAAAGGGCCAGTCCATTCAGACAGAGAAAATAAGATTTAATAACATAATGTTAAATCCTTAATTTCTATGCTTGAAAGAGGACCGCCCTTTTTTTTACGAAAGCTTTGATATTTGAACAATTTTACGCTACATTAGGTGATTTTCTAATTCAGGAACTAATACATGTGAGTCTCCTTCATGATAAGATACTCTCCTTCTGAGGAGACTCACGTTTATACAAACAATTAACCGAACTTTAATAAAAATTTACAATGATTATCCCCTTCTGTTCGACAGCATGTTCGATTAATCTGCTCGATACCGAGTACTTGTTTGAACATATCTGTCTCACATTTGCATGCAATCTTGAAATCTTTAGCAACAGATAAGATTGGACAATTGTATTCTGTGATTTCGTACGTGTCATCATCAATTTTTGCTAGGTCAGCCATATAGCCTTTTTCGTTTTGGATACTGACGATTTCCTGAAGTTTCTCTGTTGCTGAATCCTTTCGTTGAACTCTTTGTGAATATTCATCTATAAGACGTGCTTCTCTTTTTTTAAATAATTGCTGAACAACTTCTTCCCCATGTATTTCTTTAATATCATGAAGAAACTCTAAGCTAATTCCTTCATAGTTTTTAGGGAAATATTCCTCTGCTTTATCTGATAAGGAGTATGTTTGTAATGGTCTCCCCATCGGTTGCTTTACTTCCTTTGTTTTGATGAGACCATCTTTTTCAAGACCTATTAGATGTTTTCTAACAGCCATATGTGTGATATCTAAATGATCTGTTAATTCATTAACAGTTAACGAAACTTCTTTTTTCAGTAATTGAAGAATACGGTCCTTCGTGCTTGATTGTGAATGATTCATATGTTCACCTCCAAAATAAGAATGTGGAGAAAGTATTTTAAGTAATAAATAATTATACCATAAAGTATAAAATGTTTGGAGAGAGAAGAGTTGGATAAATTTTTCAAAATAATTTTTTTTTTTTTAAGCAATTGCATTGATTTTCCAGTTAGAATCGGATATTCTTTATATATACTATTTATACTATAAAGTATAAAAAGAATTGGAGGATTTTTATTATGTCAACTTATTCTTTACCAGCTTTACCTTATGATTTTAACGCATTGGAGCCACATATTGACCAAAAAACGATGGAAATTCATTATGGAAAACATCATCAAACATATGTAAATAATTTAAATGCTGCACTTGAAGGAGCAGTTGAATTACAAGAAAAATCGTTAGAAGATCTATTAGCGAATTTAGATGCAGCTCCAGAACAAATTAGAACAGCCGTTAGAAACAATGGAGGCGGTCATTTAAACCATTCATTATTTTGGGAAGTGATTGCCCCTGGTTCAAATAATAAAGCACCAACTGGTAAGCTAGATTCAGCTATTAATGAAGCATTTGGAAGCTTTGACGAGTTTAAGCAACAATTCTCTACAGCTGCAACTACACGCTTCGGTTCAGGTTGGGCATGGTTGATTGTTGATGGTGAGGGGAAACTTCAAGTTTCTAGCACGGCAAATCAAGATAATCCAATTATGGAAGGAAAGCAAGCAATCCTTGGCTTAGACGTTTGGGAGCATGCATACTACTTAAATTACCAAAATAGACGACCTGATTATATTGCAAGCTTCTTTAATATCATCAACTGGGATGTAGTAGCAGAAAAATTCGAAAACCTTGTAAAATAAGCGAGGTTCATAAGGGTCTGACACCAAATGATGGGGTCTGGCCCTTTTTACAAATTGATAAACGTTTAGGAGGAAATGTTATGAAACTCGTTGGTGTTTCAGGGTCACTAATTGGCTCAAAAACGTCAAAGGCGGTCTATGAAGTATTGACTGCTGCGAAAAATATCGCTTCAGATATACAAGTTGAGCTTGTTGACCTAAAGGAGTATGATGTTGAATTTGTGAAAGGGACACCGTTAAGCTATTATAATGATGATACGATAAAGGTAGTAAATACGATTTTAGCTGCAGATGTTCTCCTTTTTGGTACCCCAATTTATCAAGCCTCAATAACTGGTGCTTTAAAAAATCTGTTAGATCATTTACCGATTGATGCATTTAAATCTAAAGTAACAGGAATGATCACTACTGGTGGAACCGAAAAGCACTTTCTAGTACCAGAATATCAATTAAAGCCGATTCTTACTTATCTAAAAGGGACTGTTCCTACTGGTAATGTATTTATCCATAATGATCAATTTGATGAGGATAATGAAATAATCGATGTTGATGTTAAGCAGAGAATCAAGAAATTAGCTGAAGAGTTGGTTTTATTGAAGAGAAGTTTAGAAGTTGAATAGAATACGTTTTTCTAAATAAGTGTCCTAAATAGCAAAGATAGTTACTTGGGACATTCAATCTATTTAAATATAAGGAATGTATTGAAAATTTAACTTCTAAAAAAAGGAAACTACCTATCTAATAGAGAAATGTATATTCATCATGGTCTAATAGGAGGTAGTAAAAAATGAGTCAGGCAATACAAATGATGAATGAATGGCTTCAGCATCGCACAGTACTTGAAGGATTATTAGCGAAGATCGATGATAAACATATCGATTTTAAACCATGGGATGATGCTATGACACTTGGTGAACTTGCTTTGCATATTGCAGGCTGGAATGACGTTTTTGTTTCGATGGTGAAAACAGAAGAATTCACTTCACCTGATATCCCTCCATGTAGAACGATGAAGGATGTTCGTGATGTTGTAAGCCGATTTACTGAAAAAACAAAAACTACTTTTGAATCTATAACAGATGAGGAATTACATAAAGAGAACAATGCTTCACATCCTAGGCTTCAAGGACCAAAGCGAAATTATTTGCTGGCAATGTATGATCATGAAATTCATCATAAAGGTCAGCTATTTCTTTATGCGCGTTTAGTGGAGGTTGCGGAAGTTCCTTTTTTTCGTTAAAATTAGGATAAGCGATTGAACATGCTTCAATCGCTTATCGTACACAATTTTGCAAAGACTTATTGAAGGAAAAATCGTAAATGTCCTAAAGGAGGACTTGGATATGCCATTGTTACGCATTTTTAATAAAAAATGTAGTATATGTAAAAGGAAGAATAGCCCATTACGTACGTACATCGATGATAATGGTAAAAAGCTTCTAGTATGTTTACCTTGTTCAGAGTATGCTGAAAGAAGAGCATATAAGAGAAAAGGATAATTACTCCAAAGTATTGGAGGAGGATTTTGTATGAAAGATTCGTTCGCTAATTTCACGAAGGAATTTCGTCCATTTTTCCTGAAACATCGGATCGTCGGGATGTAGTCCTGTAATCATCCGTGTAACTTCTCCATACAATAGAGGATAAATTGTTAAGCTAGACATCATCAAAGTAATAAGAGTTGGATCTAAATCCTTTGGTACTAATCCCATCTCCTGTTTTGATTTCATATCCTCATTATAGGAATCTAGAATCTTTTTCCTTTGCTTTTCTCCCTTTATGCTATCAGGTAATTTTTCGACAGCTTCCCATGCAGTAAATTTCAAAAAATCCATTAAGTGTTCCTGATTTATTTTATAGCGGAATTCTGCGATATGAGCAGGATTTGCCGGTAATGTGAAATTTTCTGAGGGTAATTGTGTAATAAAATGCTTGATTGTCTCATCAATTAGTTCATTTTTTCCTTTAAAGTAATGGTAGATTAACTGTTTATTTACACCTGCGCGTTTTGCTATCGATTCGATTCTCGTCCCAGTATAGCCCTTTTCAAAAAATTCTTCTCTTGCTGCCTGTAAAATATTTTTTCGTGTTCGCTCGGCATTTCGAATTTCACCCATGTGATTCACCATCTCCTCGATAGAGAATATGTTAGAGATTCCTAATATGAAAGTCAAGTTTAACTGAATATGATGTAAAATATAACTTGACTTTAGGTAAGTTGTATTTTACATTCATTATATAATTTACCTTTTCTAAAGTAAAAGCGACAAAGGGCTTGGAGAGGTTAACGACAAAAATGGGTAACATGGCAAGTTAATAATCAGTGAGCCTCTTCTTAAATAAGAAAGGAGTTTTTAGCTATGAATCCAGATGTAACCGAATTCATTGAAACAGTGAAATTATCATGGCAGGCTAAAATTTGTACTCACCTTCGAGATGTTGTTCATAAAGCAATCCCAGATGTTGTCGAACGGATCCAATATAAGAAACCGCATTTCTTGAAAAATGGTAAATATGCTGCTGTTATCTCAACTTCGAAGGATGCTGTAAGCTTTACAATCTTTAACACTCAAGGGCTGGCATTACCAGAAGATATGTTTGATGGTCCACCTGAAAGAAAAACGGTTAAGCTTAAAAAGGATCAAGTTGTTGATTTTGACCAGCTTTTTTCATGGGTAACGTTAGCTTCGCACTCATTGTAAATGGTAAAGATAATAATAACATTACGATCCGCACTTTTTAGTGGTGAGGATAACTACTTTGCAGTAATGGAGAAGAAGTAAGTTTTAAAAATTTACTAAATGAGGAATAGCTAATTATTTTTACTGAGAAATTAATTATGATAATGAAGCAATGGATTTGCGATTGTTAAATCTTTTTACAAAAAAAGCATCTATTAAGGAGCGTGCCTTAATAGATGCTTTTTTTGTTTAGAGGTAAATAATAGGAAAAATAATGTAAAAAGTGGAATTTCGTAAAGGTAATGTAAATAATTGTCGAATGTAGTCGATATAGTAACTATATAGATTTTTTTGATTTAACCGTTATTTTTATTTTCTAAACAATAAAAGAAGGGGGTAAAACTATGAAACAACGAAAACTAAATTGGAACAGCGTATCAACAAAATTACTATTTTTAGTTAGTATCATTATTCTTATTACATCATCAATTATTGGTTTTACAAGCTATTCAATCGCAAAAAAACTATTAATTGATGAAGGGAAGGCAGAGCTAAAGTATATTGTAGAAGGAGCATCTGTTACTTTATCGGTATTAAATGAACAAGTTGAAAATGAGAAACTAACTCTTGAGGATGCAAAGGAAAAGGCAAGGGTATTATTAAATGGACCAAAGCTAACAGGAGACGGGGGATATGATTTTAAGAAATCTGCATTTTTATATAAGGATAGCGGCTATATTCTTGGCTATGGGCCAGACTATTCAGCACAAATCCATCCATCGAATGAAGTGGGTTCCATCCCAACTGATACAAAGAATCGGGAGAAAATGGTCGAAGGAGCAAAAGCAAAATCTCCAGATCAACATTATGTTGTATACGCTGATAAAAATGATGAGACTGGGGAAGTGAAAAATAAAATTGCATATATGACACACTTTAAGCCATGGGATCTTTCAATTGGAATTGCTGTTTACGAGGATGAGTTTTATAGTAAACTTCAGGAACTAAAGATCTTGATTATTGTCATTACTGCAATGATAGCGGTTATTAGTCTTGCTAGCTTTTATTTTTTAACAAAAAGGAAAGTGAATTTACTTGTTGATGCGACAAATGAAGCTATTAATATATCGCAAGGTCGAATTGAAAAAGTAACATTACCTGAATCAAAAGATGAAATTGGTCAATTAGGCTATGCATTTAATCGAATGACATCGCAACTGAGTGAGTTACTACAAAATCTGCATCAAACGAGCAATCATTTGCTTGATTCCGCAACTGAGTTATCAGCAGTATCTGAGGAAACATCTGCAAGTAGTGAAGAAATCGGTCGTGCAATATCGGAAATCTCTAACGGAACCATTTCCCAAGCAACAGATTTAGATGATACAAATCAAAGGGTTGAGCAATTAAATCAATTAATTGAAACAATGAATGTACAAGGAAATGCAATTAAGGAAAAATCATTAGATTCTGTTAAAGCAGCCGGGCAAGGAAAGAAAATCGTACAAAAGTTACTCCAAACAAACGATGATTCTATAAAGGCTTTTGAGCAAATTAGTATTGGGATAAAGGGATTATCCACTAAAATAGGCGACATTTTTAAAATTACAGCTACAATAGAAAGTATTGCAGCAGAAACAAATCTTTTAGCATTGAATGCTAGTATTGAAGCTGCACGAGCGGGTGAGCATGGGAAAGGTTTTGCTGTTGTTGCTAGTGAGGTTCGAAAGCTAGCAGAGCAATCTAATTTTGCGACTAAACAAATTCAGGATATGATAGCTGGGATTGAAAAAGAAACTGTAAAGACAGTAGAAACGATGGAGAATACGACTGTCCATTCACAGCAATTAAATCAAGCCGTAAAAGAAACCGAGATGGAATTTAATCATATTAACACTGCAATTAGTCAAACAATTAGTGAAATTGAAGCATTAAATGAAGAACTATTACAAATCACAAATGAAAATCAAAACATCACAATCGCTATTCAAAATGCATCAAGTGTTTCCCAACAAACAGCAGCATCGATTGAAGAAATTACAGCATCAGTAGAAGAGCAAGTCGGTGCCATCTCAAATGTAGCAAAATCCGCAGAACATCTTACAGAATTAAACAAGCAATTAGATGAATTGCTTAAGAAGTATTCATTTTAACAGAACTAAATTTCTAAATGATGAGGATCTCCTTTGGATGGGGGATCCTTATTTTTTCTAAAATTATAAATCAAATTCGGTAAAAATGATTTAGGAGCCTAAAAAAGCTTTAGGTTTCCCAAATGAGTAAGTCAAATCTCTCAACCTTTCTTGAGAAATTGTCAACCTTGTGAAAAAATCAACCAATTCTCAAGTGAAATCTGTCATCAATAAAAAAACCTCATCATCTCCTCGTTTGATATTCTAAATGTTTTTAACTCTACGTTATTTAATCTTCTAATTTTCTTAGCGTTGCTTCACAATATCTATTTCGAATGTAATACTAAGGTTAAATGATTACATATATCGATAAAAAATTCACATTGTAACTTTTTTGTAACTCTTTTATAGAGACGGACTTATATAATGAAGTTATTCCAATTTGCGCAGTAATTGGTATAAATGAATGGAGTGTACACCATGAGAAAGAAAAGCAAATCAACATTAATGTTCGGTTTCGTTATGAGTAGTATGTTGTTATCCGGATGCCAGCTTGTTGAATCTCCTAATGCTTTAATTGAAGCACCACAACCGGAGAAAAAACAGAAAATACAATTAAGTGAAAAAGCGTTTGAACTTCTACCTTCTAATAGTGAATTATTGGTCCCAGAAAATGCTAATAAAAAACAATCGATTTATATTGCTGATGTTAATGGTGATGGGAACCAGGAAGCGTTTCTATTATATAGAGGATTAGGGGAAAAGCGTGAAGTTCATCTTCTTTCTTTGCAAGAAACTGAAAATGACTGGAAAGAAATCTCGGACATTGAATTTGATTACTTTAAGCTTGATTATTTCAATTTTCATGATTTAGACAATGATGGACTATTAGAAATCGTCATTGGACTTGGAATGTCTGACTTTGAGTCGGAGAACGAGCTTATAATTTATCAATGGGATGCAGAAGGGCTTACACAGCTAGCAAATAAAGGCTATGAAATCATCGATATTGCGGATTATGATCGTGATAAAAATTTAGATATTCTTTTAGTTCACGGGAAGAGAAGAGAATTTATGGAGGCAGAGCATCTTCGGTTTAGGAATGGTCAACTAGAGGTAAGTTCAAGTGTAAATATAGATGAATATGCATTTCATGAGAATGTATTGAGTGGAAAATTACATGATGGTTCTCTGGCATTGTTTATTGATGGAGGAGTCGGAGCTCATTCAATGGTGACAGAAATCATAGCTATTGATGGGGGAAAGTTGATAAAGGTTGATGAAAGAACTACCGGCATGTTTATTAAAGATTACCCTCTGTATAGTAAAGATATTAATAATGATGGAGTCATTGAAGTAGGTCAGATGTATATCCCAAAAGGCTGGGAAGAAGAGGCGTCTGCAAATATTCCATATATTGAATACTATTCATCCTATTCAATAAATGGTGAAGAAAAAAAGATTGAGGAGAGATTTACGAACAGAGAACATAAATTTTACATCACAATTCCAGAAGAATGGTATGGAAAGGTTACAGTTAAAGAGCTTGAAAATGGTATTCAATTAATCTCTGTTTCAGATGATGAATTGCTTTTTGATGTCAAATGGGGAAAACGTGAATCAGTTGAACCTTCTGGCCATGTCTTAAAGGAAACACAAAATACTATTTTTTATACAGAAATGAAAGAAAACGATTCGTTTCCATTTAAACAGTTCCATTTGCTAGAAGATGAATTTTAAGAGAGGGAAGTCCATGAATAAAATCCTTGTTGTTGAAGATGAGTTATCAATACGTAGCTTCGTCAGCTTAAATCTTAAAAAGAAAGGATATCTTGTAACGGAGGCAGAAACTGGAGAGGAAGCATTAAGACTATACCATAGAGAGCACTTTGATATTATTTTGCTTGATTTAATGCTCCCAGGTATCGACGGATTTGAAGTATGTCAAGAAATTAGAAAGACCAATCAAACAGTCGGCATTATTATGTTAACGGCTCGAACTCAGGAGAAGGATAAGGTCGAGGGATTAATTATTGGTGCAGATGACTACTTATATAAACCTTTTAGTTTAGTCGAGCTTGAGGCTAGAATTTTTTCTCTGCTTCGTAGACTAACAATCGAGCATTCAATTTCAAAGGAAAACGATGGGAGGCTCATTTCCGGTCCTTTTCAATTAGAAATGAATATGAAACGATTAATCTGTTCTGGACGAGAAATAAAATTGACTCCAACTGAATTTTCGATTCTTCATTATCTAATGAGCCATCCAAATCGTGTCTATACAAGAGATGAATTATTGGATGAGGTATGGGGGAAAAACTATGTAGGTGATATAAAGGTAGTGGATGTAAACATTAGACGGATTCGTCAAAAAATCGAGGCTGATCCTTCTTTACCAGTCTATTTATGTACGGAGTGGGGGCTAGGATATATTTGGATGGGTGATGTATGAAGCGCAAAGTCATCCTTTATTTCATGATTATTATCCTATTGACTTTAAGCTTAGTCATGACGGTGTTTGGCTTTGCCCTAACAAATTATTATTATCAAGGAATTGCTGGTACGTTTCGTAATCATGTTGAAGCGATTAATCCGATTTGGGAAAAGGGAAATGAGTTCAATTATGGTAGCTTAGAAGATTATAGTGACCTCATTATTAAAAGCTATCAATATAATCGAGCAGAACTGCAACTATTATCAAATGATGGAGAACTTATTCAATCTTCATCTGGTTTTTATGAAGAGAAAACGTATTCGATTGATCCAAAAGTATTTTCCTATGAAACAATTTATAAAAAGGAAGTCATTCAACAAACAGGAGAGAAAGTGCTTGCTGTCTATATACCACTAATGTTAGATGGCCAGGTAGTTGGGGTGCTCCGCTATGTATCGACGTTAGCAAACGTTGATGAAGTGATTCAACATTTCCTTAAATTTGGAATGATGATTTGTGTAGGTGTTGCAATCGTTGTCTTTCTTATAAGTCTTCGTCTCGCAGATTCAATTGTAAGACCATTTAAAGAAATTATTCAGCATACACGTGAATTGTCAAAGGGACGATTTGAAAAACGAATAAAAGAAACATACCCTCATGAGCTTGGTGAAATGTCAAACACACTAAATTATATGGCTGATGAAATTGTGAAGATGGATCGGTTAAAGACCGATTTCATTTCCTCGATTTCTCATGAGCTAAGAACGCCACTTACAGGAATTAAAGGTTGGGTTGAAACGATTGAGTCGCCAGAAGACTTAACGGAACAAGAGGTAAAATTTGGTTTGAGAATGATCCGGAGTGAATCTGAGCGGCTGATGAAATTAGTTGAAGATTTATTAGATTTTTCTAGGTATGAGTCAAATCGAATTACTCTGAACCAGGTTGAATTAAACTTTGATAGGCTTGTTTATGAAGTCACATTACAGCTTCAAAAAAGGGCAAAAGATAAAAATGTTTCAATTGTTCTAGAAAGTGTACCAGTTAGGCTTTTTGCTGATGGAGATAAAATGAGACAAGTAATTTTAAATTTATTGGATAACGCAATTAAGTTCTCAAAAAAGAATAGTGAGATACTAATAAATCTATATGAAAGAAATCATTTTGCTGTGCTTGAAATCAGTGATAAAGGAATTGGGATGAAGCAGGAAGAGCTAACGTATATTATGGATTCCTTTTATAAAGTAGATTCAAAATCAATCGGCGCAGGACTTGGATTAGCTATCACTCGAAATATTATCACAAAGCATGGTGGAATGATTGATGTTCTTAGTCAATTTGGAGAAGGAACAACCGTTGTCGTTCAGTTACCTTTGGTTAAGAATTTAGTAGAAGAAATAGATAACGATGGAAAGAGGTAAAGCACATGTGTGGGTTTATTGGATATATGAGTGCGAATCTTAAAGAACATGCACTTGAAAAAAGGTTAACAACGGTTGATATGACGGCAATGATTACCCATCGTGGACCAGATGATGTGGGCTATTATTTTGATGATCATATTCACTTAGGCTTCAGAAGATTAAGTATTATTGATGTTGAGAGTGGTAGACAGCCTTTATCATATGATGATCGTTATTGGATTACCTTTAATGGAGAAATTTATAACTATTTAGAGCTAAAACAAGAATTAGAGAAAAAGGGCTATACGTTTCATACTGATTCAGATACAGAGGTTATTTTAGCCTTATACAGCCATATTGGAAAACGAGTTGTTAATGAATTGCGCGGTATGTTTAGCTTTATAATTTGGGATCAGGAGAAAAAAGAATTATTCGGTGCTAGAGACCATTTTGGGATAAAGCCATTTTATTATTTTGAAACTGACGATGAATTTTATTGCAGTTCGGAAAAGAAAAGTATAGTTAATGCTATAAAAGGTAACGGTAATATGGATTTGGAATCTTTACATCATTATTTGACTTATCAATATGTTCCAGAGCCTCAAACTTTATCAAAAGAGATTAAGAGACTAGAACCAGGATGCTTTTTCACAAAAAAACTGGAAGGACCAATGGTTATTCAATCTTTTTATAAGCCTACCTTTTGCCCGATAAATCAACCATTTGCACAAGAAGTAAAAAAGATTCAAGATGTATTAAGAGATTCAGTTGCAATGCATTTACGAAGTGATGTACCAGTTGGTGCTTTTTTATCCGGAGGAATTGACTCATCGAGTATTGTCGCTTTGGCGCGTGAGATTCATCCACGTATAAAAACGTTTACAGTTGGATTTAAAAGAAAGGGATATAGTGAAATTGAATTGGCTCAGGAAACAGCTGCCGAATTGGGTGTAGATAATCTTCATTATGTCGTAACACCCGAAGAGTTTATTAAAGAACTCCCTAAAATAGTTTGGCATCTAGATGAACCTGTAGCGGATCCTGCTTTAGTCCCGTTGTATTTTATTGCTCGTGAAGCTAAGAAGCATGTAACAGTTGTTCTCTCTGGAGAAGGAGCAGATGAATTATTTGGAGGGTACAATATTTACAAAGAACCGCATTCGCTAAGATATTTTAAGCATTTCCCAAATGGTATGAAGAAAGGCTGGCTTGCATTAGCAAGTAAATTACCTAATGGAGCTAAAGGAAAAAGCTTTATTGAAAGAGGTACAACAAACCTCTCAAAAAGATATATAGGAAATGCAAAGATATTCACTGAACTTGATAAAAGTCAGCTCTTACGAAACTATCAAGGAGAATGGACATATACAAATGTAACAAAGGAATATTATCAATCGATCAACCACCTTCATGATATTCAAAAAATGCAATACATTGACATCCATACATGGTTGCGTGGAGATATCCTTGTTAAGGCAGACAGAATGACGATGGCGCATTCTTTAGAGCTACGGGTTCCATTCCTTGATAAAGAGGTGTATAAAGTAGCGTCACAGCTTAGTCATGATAAAACAGTTACAAATCAACAAACAAAATATATTTTAAGAAAAGCAATGGAAGGAATAATTCCTGATTCTGTGCTAAATCGCAAAAAATTAGGATTTCCGGTTCCGATTAGACATTGGCTACAAAACGAGCTATTTGATTGGGCTTATCAATTAATTATTGACAGTCAAACTGATCATTTATTTGAAAAGAATTATTTGTTATTTTTGCTATCAGAGCATCAAAGAGGAGTACATGATAACAGCCGGAAAATCTGGACAGTTTTAATTTTTATGATATGGCATCAAGTTTATATAGAAAAGAAATACGACTTTCATCACCTTTCTATGGAGAGAGAAACATTTGTCGTATAAAAAGCATTTAGGATAATGTAATAGAAAGAAGAGAAGGATCAGTGAAAAAGTTAATTAGATTAATTGGATTTGTCTGCTTATTTTTAGTTGGATGTAATACTGAAACGAAGAATGTATCAACAAATGAAGCGTTCGATCAAATTATGAAAGAAGCGGAATTAGCATTAGAAACTGGCGAAATAGAAAAAGCTAAAACATCACTTGAACTAGCATTGGATGAAAAGCCGCATGATAAGCAAGCCAAAACATTATATGAGAATTTAGTTGCCTTCAATCTAGTTACTGAAGCAATGGAAAATGGGGATTGGGAAGATGCTTTAATGAAGGCAAATAACCTTCTAAAAGAAAAGTCACTTACGAGTAGTATAAAAGAAAAAGTGGAGAAATACATTGAAGAAGGTAAAGCTCAATTAGCTAAAAAAGAACAGGTAGCAACTGAAAGTAAAACAAATGAAGATGATGTAATAGAAAAGGAAGAGAAAACAGCAAAAAATGCTGAGATTGTTAAAGAAAGCGGGGATGATGAGAAAGAAGAGAACGCAAATAGCGAGAGTAAACGAGAGAAGTATTTAAAGAAGTTAGCTGAAATTGAATTAAGTCTTGTTGAATTTGAACAGCCATTAGAAAACGGAACGACTGTTGAAATGAAACAGGCTCAAGGTGAAATTTTTACAAGATGGGATAATATGTTAAATGAAATTTACCAAGTATTAGAAGAGCAGCTTTCTCCGAGTGATATGGACAAATTAAGGGAAGAACAACGAAATTGGATTAAATACCGAGACGAAACAGCAAAAGAAGCTGCATCTAAATATGAAGGTGGGACAATGGAATCACTTGAATATATAAGCACACAAGCAGGGCTAACAAAAGAAAGATGCTATGAACTAGTGGAAGGGTATATGGAGTAGAAGCTGTAAATAACGGGCTTGTCAAGAAAAGTGTGTAAGTTATTCTAGATATTTCTTCACACGTTCCTTTAGGTGGTCATGAACTAATAGTTGATTCATGACCATAGCCCATTGCTGGATGCGTCCACCATCC